>CAMVKI010000018.1 GCA_947168005.1 uncultured Clostridia bacterium | reverse complement strand
TGCCGGTGTGGCAGTTGCGGCAGTGGTGGCAGGTGATATGGCCCTCGCCGGAGACTCGCTGGCCCACATGGAGGCCGGTGACGCCCTCACCCAGCTCGGCGATCTCGCCCACGTACTCGTGGCCGATGGTCATGGGGGGATGGGTGATGTGCTCGGCGGCCCAGGGGTCCCAGTTGTAGATGTGGACGTCTGTGCCGCAGATGGCGGTTTTATGGATTTTGATCAGCACCTCGCCCGCCTTGGGGACGGGAACGGGGACTTTGCGCAGCTCCAGACCGGGGCCGGCGGCGGGCTTTACGATGGCATCCATGAAGGCTTGCATAGAAATCTCCTTTCGATCTCTTCTGATGTTAAACAAATGTTTCACGTGAAACATGGACAAACTATACAATTATGTCTGTTCCACCCCATATTATACTCGGTGTTTTTACTATAGTCAACTGTTTTTTAGGGAACGGGGACGGGTGGACGAGGCAACAGGCAACAGACCCGCCTGTAGGGACAAGCCTTGCTTGTCCGCCGCTCCCCGCCTGAACAAGGGATCAGGGATCAAGGATCAAGGATCAGGGTGGGGGAAGGGAGCAGGGAACAGGGAACGCGGATTCTTCGCTGCGATCAGAATGACGGGGATGGGATTCGCAGGCTGCGAATACTTGAAAAAAATACTTGACAAATTCGTCACAATCGGTTACAATTTGGTTACAGAATAAAATGCGGCAAAAGGATAGAATTTCCTCACTTTTTCATACCGCGTTCCGAATCCCGAGAAGGAGGTCCTTTTTCATGCGCGCTGTTACGAAACGATTGTGTTCGCTTCTTCTGCTTTTGGCTCTGTGCGTTTCGCTCTTTGCCTGCGTCATTCCTGCCGCCTCCGCGGCGGAGCTCAAGACCGCGATCGGCACGGTGACCGCGGGGTCCCTGCGGCTGCGGGAGGGTCGCTCCACCGGCAGCGCCATTCTTGGCACAGCCTATCGGGGCGATATGGTCATTGTGATCCGCGCCGAGGGCGACTGGTATCAGGTGGTCTTCAACCTGAAGACCGGCTGGATGCACAGGGACTATCTGGAGCTGGACGAGGTGAAAAACATCAAGATCGGCTATGCCCGTTTTGACTACACGACCAACCTGCGCAGCGGTCCCGGGACAGACAACGCCGTGGTGGCAAAGGCGCCGAAGAACGATACCTGCTTTATCGTGGGCTTCAACCGGGGCTGGTACAAGGTCAGCTACAACGGGAAAAAGGCCTATGTCCGTTCCGATCTGGTGACTATGCTGGAGATTCCCTATTCCAACGCGGGCAGCCCCGGCAACACCTACCACGAGGGCTCCGGGTCCGGCAGCTCCGGCTCCTCCGCCCCCGCCGCGAATCTGGCGAGCGCCTCCATGAGCAAGAGCCAGAAGCTGAAGATGATCTTCGGCACCGCCAATATCTCCGACTACCGGGCGGTCTACGGCTCCTCCGCGGAGGCGAAGACCCACATGAGCACCATCCGGGTCCAGACCTGGGATATCAGCAGCAGCGGAGAAAAATACACCCGAACCTGGAATCTGACGGTTCATGAGAACATCGCCCCCACGGTCCAGGCCATCTTTGACGAGATCTACGCCCTGCCCGAAAAGCCCCCGATCCACTCCCTGGGCGGCTTCCGCTGGGCCAACCACTCGGAGCACAACGTGGGCCTTGCCATCGACATCAACGCCCGGGAGAACTACTACTGCAGTCCCAGCGGCCAGGCTCTGACCGGCAGCTATTTCCGCCCGGACTCCGACCCCTATTCCATTCCCGTGGGCGGCGGCATTGACCGGATCTTTGCCAAATACGGCTTCAAGCGCGGCATCTACTGGGCAAACGGGTATAAGGATTACATGCACTACAGCTTCTTCGGAACCTGATACGCGGTCCGATGAATGACGTCCGGTTCTGGACTGGGTAAAACATCGTGCTCGCAGCAAAAAAGCGCCCCAAAGGCGCTTTTTTGCTGCGAGCACGGAAATTTACAGCTCTGCTTTCAGCTTCCGTTTTGCGTAGACGCTCCCGGCCAGCAAAATGCCGACGCCGCAGAGCGTGACGAGGGCCAGGGTCAGCCAGTTTCCGAGCGTCAGGTCTTCCGGGGTGAGGAAAAAGAGCTTCGGCAGCAGGAACACCGCGCCGCAGAAGGCCGCGGACATGACGGCGCAGAGGACCCTGCGCAGGCGGGTGAAGGGGCGGCAGGTGAGGATCAGGTTGACCAGGCCGATGATCCCCGCCGAGAGGACGGCCATGGTGGAGGCGGTCTGGAAGGAGACGCCGAGGCGGTTGACCGTCATGGCGGCCAGGGCGCAGCAGGTCACAGCCAGGGCTCCCGGTCCGGCCCGCAGGAGGACCCGGCGCAGGAAGTGCTTTCCAGCCCGCTCGTGGGAGGGCTCCAGGGCCAGGAAGAAGGAGGGGGCTCCGATGGTCAGGGAGGCGATCAGGGTGAGCTGGATGGGCTGGAAGGGATAGCGCAGAGGCAGCAGGAGGGTCAGGATTGCCAGGGCTGCGGAATACAGCGTTTTAACCAAAAACAAGCTGGCCGTTCTGGTGATATTGCCGATTACCCGCCGGCCCTCGGCCACCACCGCGGGCAGAGAGTTGAAGTCGCCGTCCAGGAGCACCAGCTGGGCCGCGTGCTCCGTGGCTTCGGCGCCGCCGGCGATGGCGATGGAGCAGTCGGAGCTTTTCAGGGCGGGAATGTCGTTGACGCCGTCGCCGGTCATGGCGACGGTGTGGCCGTCGGCCTTCAGCGCGGCGATGAGCAGCCGCTTCCGGTCCGGGGTCAGCCGCCCAAAGATCACCTGATCCCGGGCGGCGATCAGCGCCTCGTCGTCCAGAGCTCCGCAGTCCACAGCCCGGTCTGCATCCTCCAGCCCCAGACTCCGGGCCACGGCGGCCACGGTCCGGGGATCGTCGCCGGACATAATCCGCACACTGACGCCCTCCCGGCGGAACCAGGCAAGGGTGTCCGCCGCCGCGGGGCGCACGGTGTCCCGCAGCAGAAGGAAGCCCAGGATCCGCCGGACCGGGGGCAGCTCGTCCTTGCTCTGCAGCGGCGCACAGTGTGCGCCATTTGTGCCGGCTAAAGCTTCCTCTGCTTCGGCAAGAACCAGGACCCGGAAGCCCTCGTCGGTCCAGCCCTCGACGGCGGGAGGAACCGCATCCAGCACAAAGGAGGGAGCGCCAAGGATCAGCACCGTCCCGTCGGCAAAGGCGGCGGCGGATTTTTTGCGGGCCGAGGAGAAGGGGAGGGTCCGGACAGGCGTTTCCTTTCCCGGCGGGAAGGCTGCGGCCAGAGCCCGGAGGGTGCCGGAGCCCGCCTCGAAGGCCCCTAAGAAGCGGGAGATCGCCGCGGCAAGCCCGGCCTCGTCCGTGTCTGCGGGGACGGCCCGCTCCAGGCTCATCTCCCCGGTGGTCAGGGTGCCGGTCTTATCCAGACAGAGTACGTCGGTCCGGGCCAGGGTCTCGATGCCGAAGAGCTCCTGGACCAGGGTCTTCCGGCGGCCCAGCTTGACCACGCCGGCCATGAGGGCCACGGAGGTCAGCAGGATCAGACCCTCGGGGATCATGCCGATCATGGCCGCCACGGTGGTGGGCACGGCCTCCCGGATGGGGACGTGGCGGGTCAGAAACTCCCGCAGGAAGAGCAGCAGACCCAGGGGGACCAGCAGGCGGCTAATCCACCGGACCAGCCGGTTCAGATCCGTCATCAGCTCCGATTTCGGGGAGCGAATCCGGCGGGCGTCGCCCATGAGCCGGGCGGCGTAGCTCTCGTCGCCCACAGCGGCAAGCTGGGCCGTGACCCTTCCCTCGGTCAGGAAGGAGCCGGACATGAGCCAGTCCCCGGGCTCCCGCCGGATCGGATCGCTCTCGCCGGTGAGCAGGGATTCGTCGGCGGCGCAGGACCCGGCGCGGATTACCGCGTCGGCGGGGAGCTGATCTCCGGCCCGGAAGACGACCAGATCGCCGAGCACCAGATCTGAGGGGGAACAGTCGAGCTCAGCCCCGTCCCGGATGGGGTGGCAGGGCCGCTCCTGGAGGAGGCGAAGCTTCTTCAGCATGGCCCGGGCCCGAAGGGACTGGACCGTGCCGATGAGGGTGTTGGAGAAGACTACGCCGAGGAAGAGCATATTCCGCCAGGAGCCCACCAGGGCCAGGCAGAGGGCCAGGGCGAAGTTCAGCAGGTTGAAGAGGGTGAAGAGGTTTTCCCAGACGATCTGGGGCACGCTTTTCCCCGGCTGGGCCGTCTGACGGTTGGCCTGCCCGGCCTCAATCCGCGCCGCGGCCTCTGCGGTGCTCAGCCCCGCCTCCGCCGTGGGCGTCCAGCCCTCCGGCAGCCCCTGGGGCAGAGTCAGGGCCCGCTCCGGCCCGCCTTCGGCGGCTTCCGTTTCGCGCTTGTTCCGTTTGAACATCCGTGTTCCTCCTCCCGTTCCCGGATTCGATTCTTTTCCCCCATATCCTACCCCCTCCGGGCCCAAATGTCAAGATGGAACCCTGCTGCAGCCGGGCCGACAGTTTTCGACATTCTTCGACAAAGGCTTGCTTTTTGTCGGAAAATGTATTATGATTATACAAATGATTATGTAACAGCGGCGCAAACTAAGGCTACTGGGTTCGATTCAGCAGCGCCCTTTTGCGGCGGCCGCTGCGCGCAGCAGCGCCTGTCCGCGGTGACTGCTGAACCCGGCGGCCGCTGTGAAACGCGGTTTGAGTTTTGCGGAAAGGAGGCGGCGGCTTGAATCTGGAGCGAATCAAAAAACTGATAGAGCTTCCCGGCGGGCCTGCCTTTGCGGCGGCGGAAGGGGAGATTATCTGGGCCTCCGCCGAGGCGGAGGCCCTGGGGCTCTGCCGGGGCTGTGCGGCGCCGAAGGGGCTTGAAAGCCCGGCGCTTCCCGGAGCGGGGGAGCTTGCCCTGGAGACCCGGCTGAAGCTCGGGGGCGCCGACTGGCTTCTGCGGGCGACGGCGGAGGAGGACTGCTTGCTTTGCTACCTGCGGCAGGAGCCGCAGCCGGCTTCATCCCCGAATGAAAATACCCTGCTCTATACCTCCGGGGCCATGCGTCTGGCGCTGCAGGATTTGAGCGCCGCTCTTGCGATCCTGATCGAGACGCCGGGACGGGAGGCGGAGCGATCTGGGGATCGCTCCCTACGTTCGGAAGCGATCCCGCCGGAGACGCCGGGACGGGAGGAGAGTCTGCGCGCCCAAAGCCTGGCTCTGCGGAGCGTCTACCGTCTGCGGCTGACCGCCGAGCGGCTGGAGCTCTTTTCCCGGCTGCGTACCGGGAGCTTTCGGCCGGAGTACCGGGAGACCGCCGTGGTATCCGGCGCGGTGACCTTTCTGGGCGAGCTCGATGAGCTGCTTCGGACGGCGGGGCTCTCCCTGCGCTGGGAGCTGCCCAGGCAGGAGTTTTGTCTCCGGCTGGACTGGAGCCTGATTACGACCCTGCTGCGGGAGCTGATTGCCAATGCCGCGGCGGACAGCGCCGACGGCTGCATCCAGGTGAAGCTGGTTCGGAGCGGGGAGCGGGGGCTGCTCTTCTCCGTCCGGAACCGTCCGACCCATCCGCTGCCCGCGCTGCGCTTTGACCTCCACGCTGCCCAGCGGGAGGAGCTGCGCCCCGGCCTGGGTCTGGGGCTCAGCCTGGTCAGCCTCGGCGCCGCCGCCCACGGCGGCAGTCTGCTCCTCTCCGCCGAACAGGACGGCGAGGCAGCGGCCCTGCTCAGCGTGACGGGGGAGGCGGGGATCAGCGAGCTCAACAGGAGCCTGCTCCAGCTTCCCGTCGGGGCCGAGGCGAATCTGCTGGCCTTTTCTCCGATTCTGCCCCCGGAGGTCTACCTGCCGGAGCTGCTTTTCTGAAAACGGTCCCGCCCAGGGACGAACACGAAGGAGGGATCCCATGACGCTGCTTGAGGGGCTTTCCGCGCCGGAGATCTGGGAGGCCTTCTATGGGTATAAGACCGGGCTGATCTGTCCCCGGGACGAGGCCGCGCGGCTGCGCGGCTTTATCGACCGGCGGGACTATCTGCCGGTGTGCCGCCGGATCGAGGCCGGGGAGCCCTTTCCGCTGCCCCGGCGGGCCGTGATCTCCAAGCTCCACTCCGGGAAAAAACGGGTGGTCTACACCTACCCGGAGCCGGAAAATACGGTGCTGAAGCTCCTGACCTGGATGCTTCTGCGGCAATTCGACGGTCTCTTCGCGCCGGGGCTCTGGTCCTTCCGGCCGGGCCGGACGGCCAAGGACGCCATTCGCAGCCTGTTGGGGAGTCCCGGAATCCGCCGGATGTGGGCCTACAAGACGGACGTCAGCAACTACTTCAACTCCATCGACCTGGACCGCTTTCTGCCTGTGCTGGAGGAAGCCCTGGGAGAGGAGCGGGAGCTGTACGCCTTTCTGCGGGGCCTGCTGGCCGAGCCGGAGGTCCTGGACGGGGCCCGGCGGCTGCGGGAGCAGAAGGGGATTATGGCCGGGACGCCGCTTTCCGCCTTCTACGCCAATCTCTTTCTGCGGGACCTGGACTGGGCCTTCGCCGAAGACGGCCTGCCTTACGCCCGCTATTCCGACGATATCATCCTCTTCGCCGCGTCGGAAGCGGAGCTGCAGCAGCGGGCGGAGCGGCTCCGGGCGGCTCTGGCGGAGAAGGGATTGACCCTGAACCCCGCCAAGGAGGAGATTTTCGCCCCGGAGGAGGGCTGGGTCTTCCTGGGCTTTCGCTGCGCCGGGGAGACTGTGGACATCGCCCCCGCCACCCTCGACAAGCTCAAGGCCAAGATGCGCCGCAAGACCCGGGCCCTGGCCCGCTGGCGGGACCGGACCGGCCACAGCGGGGAGCAGGCCGCCGCGGCCTTCATCCGGGTCTTCAACCGGAAGCTGCTGGACAGCCCTACGGACCGGGAGCTGAGCTGGAGCTGCTGGTTTTTCTCCGTCATCAACACCGCCGAGAGCCTGCGGGTCATTGACCGCTACGCCCAGGACTGTCTGCGGACCCTGATCAGCGGCAGGCGGACCAAGGCCCGCTTCAACGTCCGCTACGAGGACCTGAAGGCTCTGGGCTACCGCAGTTTGGTCCATGAATATTTCGCCTATGAAACGAGCGCGAGCGCCGAAGACGCGCCCCGCTGAGAGGAGAAGCACATGCACTACGCCGTATCGGACATTCACGGCTGCTACGATCTATATTTGGATCTGCTGAAGCAGATCAATTTCTCCGAAACGGACACCCTGTTCTTCCTGGGGGACGCCGTGGACCGGGGGCCGGACGGCATCGACGTCATACGGGATCTGATGCGCCGCCCCAATGTGGTCTGTCTGCTGGGCAACCACGAGGACATGTTCCGCCAGGCCGCCCGGGGCTGGGGGGCCAAGCTCACCTGGAGCGAGGGCCTGGAGTGGAATCTGGGCTTCCGGAACTGGACCGAGCGAAACGGCGGCGACGTGACCTGGGCCGCCTGGCTGGAGCTACCGGAGGAGGAGCGGAAGGAGATCCTCGCCTGGATGGAGCAGCTGCCCCTCTATTATGAACTGGCCGTCAACGGCCGGGCCTTTCTCCTGGCCCACGCGGGCGTGGGGGCCTACCGGCGGGAGAAGAAGCTCTCCAGCTGTGATCCGATGGATTTCATCTGGGAGCGCATGGACTACGACCGGGTTTACTACCGGAACAAGCTGCTGGTCACAGGGCACACCCCCACGGCCCTCATCGACCCGGCCTATCTGGGACGGATCATCCAGCGGAGAAACCACATCGCCATCGACTGCGGCGCGGTCTTCCGGGGCACTCTGGGCTGTGTCTGCCTGGAAACCCTGGAGGAGATCTACGTCTCGAACAGAGAATAATAGGACGGAAGCCTATGACGGGCTCTGCGGACGATCCGAAAGGAAGGTCCGCAGAGCCCGTCGAGCGTTTTCAGAGCAGAGGATACGCGCTGTGAGCGTTTGAAAATTTTTTCAAAAATTTTTTTGTTTTTGAATAAACCTTCTCGGTTTTTTCCGGGTCTTATAGGCAGATCGCAAAAAACGCGACGAAAAAGATGAAAAAAACGAAAAGGAGAAGAAACCATGTCAAAGAGAATTATCAGTTTGATGCTTGCGCTTGTACTCGTTCTGACGGGCTTTGTATTTCCCATTGCGCAGCCTGTTTTTGCGAAGGACAGCGCGAGCGCGGCTTATGCCGAGCTCGAGGAGGCCCTGAGCCAGCCGCAGCCGTCCCGGGACCTCGAAGCGCCGAATGCGGCCGACACGTTTTCGCAGTACAATCCGGATTCCTGGATGAACGCGCCCCAGACCGCCAGCAGCCTCTCCGGCGTAGGGGTCAGCAGCAGCGCGGCGCCGAAGGTTCCCGCGGCCCCGCAGGTGAAGCTGCCCGGCGGCGCGGCCGAAAGCCTGAATGCCGGCGATGCGGCCGCCGCTGTCAACGACGCCTTGCGGGAGCTGAACGCAAGCCGTTCTGACCTGATTTCGGCGGCCAAAGCCCTGTTTTCCGACGCCGACGGCAAGGCCGCGGCCCCTTCCCAGCCGTTCCCGGCGGATCGCCCCGTCAGCCAGGAGTCGGCGCGGGAGATCAAGCCCATCTCTGCGGAGGAATACGAAAAGCTGCTGGCGGCCCAGCAGAAGCCCTCGGAGGAATACCTGGAGTCCCTGGTCCTGAACCGGGAGGACAAGGGGGAACAGCACCGGGTGGAGTACAGCCTGACGCCCGTTCGCTACAAGACCGAAGACGGAAGCTGGGCGCCCATCGACCCGGCTGTTACCGTCACCCAGACGAAGGACGGCAAGCGCGTCATGGAAAGCGCGAAATCCGATGTGCGGGTCAGCTTCCGGGAGCAGGCGGCGGATGCCGGTCTGGTTCTCGTGGAAAAGGATGGCCGGGTCGTCTCCTTTGCGCCCCTGGACGAGAAGGACTGCCTCAGCAGCGAGATCCGCAGCCTGGCCCTCGCGGAGGACGGGACCCGGACCTCCGCCTCCGCCGTGAAGGGCAAGACGCACGCGCGCTATTCCGGCGTCGTCTATCAGAACGCCTTCGGCGAGGCCGAGCTGGTCTACCGGCCCACGGGCACCGGCGTCAAGGAGGAGATCGTCTTTGAAGCTGTCCCGAAGCAGAGCGAATTTAAGTTCCTTCTGCAGCTGGGCGGACTGGAGCCCATCCTGAAGGAGGACGGCGCCGTCTGTCTGGTGGAGCCCGAGACCCGGCAGATTACCGCCACGATCGCCGCGCCTTATATGTATGACTCCGCCGAGGAGGATGGGGCAAGCTCCTGCGACGTGCAGGTGAAGCTCAGCGCCCTGGAAAACGGCGCTTACCTCTATAGCCTGACCCCGGATGCCGAATGGCTGCGGGACAGCGAGCGGATCTATCCCGTCTATCTCGATCCCACCGTGACCTACACCAACTCCAGCTATATCGGCGACACCTATGTGGATACGCGCTACAAGAACAAGACCCGCCATACGGAGGATAAGCTCAAGTGCGGTGCGAACTCAAGTGGTTATCTCTATCGAACCTACATTGATCTTTCGGCCATTGTTTCCGTTCTGGCGGAGAACAACGTAACCGTTAACGACGCGAGTCTCACGCTCTATAATGCCTATAATGAGAATAACACCCTCTCTGAGATCGGACTGTATCGCGTGCTTGCTCCGCTCGAGTTCGGCACGCTCACCTGGAATACGCAGCCTGTTCAGAATAGGGATAAACCGTTGGAATGGGCAGATGAGGTCGAAACGGGCTATCAGTTTCTTTCCAGCCTGATTGTCCAGAAGGTGGACTATTTTACCTGGCCTATTACTGAGACGCTGCAGAGCTGGGTGGAGGATTCGAGCACGCAGTGTGTGGTCATGCTGAGGAAGCTCAATGAAAAACAACACTATTACAAGCGATTCTCCCCCACGGAGCACGCCGCCTCGGAGCAGTGGCCCAAGCTGACTGTGGAATACACCACCGTTCCCAACGCGCCGGTGGAGGCGAACCTCTCCTATACGGTCAACACCGCCGACTCCACCAAGCTCGATCTCCAGGCCTCCTGGAGCGCTGTGAGCGAGGCCGACAGCTATGTGGCCGCCCTGTATGAGAAGGTCAACGGCAGCTGGACCAAGAAGCTCGAGCAGACTGTGACCGGAACCGGCTATACCTTTGCCAGGCAGAATGACGCCTCCGAGTTCTTTGTCCGCATCTGGGCCAAGAACAGCAACGGCAGTTCCGCGGGCTATGCGGAATCCAACCGGCTCAGCACCCCGGACCGCACCGCCCCCGGCGCAATCTCCGGTGTGACGGTCTCTCCCACCGGCTGGACCAAGGGCGGCATCACCCTCACCCATACTGCCGCCGCCGACAAGTCCGAGCTGCGCTACCAGTACGCCCTGAGCGCCACGGCGGACGCCCAGCCCGCGGACAGCGCCTTCGCGGACCTGCCCGACGAGACGGCCCTGACCCACAGCATTACCCCCAGCGCCACCGGCACGGGCTATGTCTGGGTCCGGGCGGTGGACGCCGGCGGCAACAAGGGCCAGCCCGTCTGCTCCTCCAACCCCTACAAATACTGCAAGACCGCCCCGAGCTTCAGCTCCTTCAGCGTCACCCCCGCCGCGAGCGCGGGCAGCTATACCATCGACGCCGTTTTCAGCAGCAGCACCGAAAACACGGTGAATTGGAACATCAAGTACCATGTCGGCACCGGCAGCGCCACCGACGCGGTTCAGATTGCCTCCGGGCGCAGCACCAAGGGCCGCGTACAGGGAACCTGGAATTACGAGCTTGCGGATAACACCGTCTATACCTTCATCATGACGCTGACGGACCTGGCGGGCAACAGCATCTCGAAGAGCGTGACGCTGATCAAGGCCGACGGCAGCCGCCGAATCCCCGCCGCCCTGAAGCTGGACGGCATCGGCCCCAAGGACAACGGCAGCGCCTGGAATGTCTGGAAGGCCGCCTGGAGCAAGGCTGACGCCGCGGACGCCGCCAGCTATTCCGACGCAAGGCTGATCGTGGACAACGAGCGCATGAGCGGGCTGGAATACAGCGTCCCCCTCAGCACCCCCGAGGGCCAGGTGAAATACGTCTACGTCATGGCGAAGGACCAGAACGGCGAGCCCGCCTACAGCTATGACAGCTTCGAAAAGCAGAGAATCTTCCTGTCCGAAAGCGTCCAGACCGGGCTGAGCCTCAGCGGCCTGACCCTCTCCGGCGGCAAGGTCAGCGGCAGCGGCACCCTGACGACCCCCGTGGAGGAGCTGCCCGGTACGGCCTCCTTCGTGGATCTCTATGTGAATCAGTCCAAGCCCTCCGGCTCCGAAATCAGCTACCAGGTCTCCTTCGACGGCGGCAGCAGCTGGACGGCCATCACCCCGGTCTCCACCGACGGCGGCGTGACGGTCAACTATAGCAACCGTCTCTATGTCTTCGGCGCTGCCGCCGGCAGCAAGCTCCGGATCAAGGTCACCCTGAGCAAGGGCTCTGCCTCCTCCGCGCCCTCTGTCAGCGCCATTTCCGCCTCGGCGCGGTATCTCTTCTACGGCAGCGGCGAGGTCATCAACGCTGATTTTGTCCCCAATACCAAGGGCATTATGCAGCTTTCCAACACCAACGTCACGGACAACGGCCTCGCCCTGAACAGCGGCGCAGCCCAGGGCTCCGTGCTCAGTACCCCCCGCAGGCTTTCCGCCAACGCGGTCTCCTCCCGGCTGATCGTGGACGCGACGATCCCCTCCGGCGCGAAGATCCAGTACTATCTCTCCACCAACGGAGGTTCCTCCTGGCAGTCCATCCAGACCGTTCCCGCCGGAGACCAGACCATCTACAACAACATTTCCACCCCCGGCGCCGACCTGCTGCTAAAGGCCGTGCTGACCCCCAACGCCGCCGGCGCCTCTCCGGTGCTGCGGAGCTGGAATCTGGAGGTCAAGACCACCCTGCCCGGCGCGGCGCAGGAGCTTGCGCTGATCGACCCGCCCGAAAATCTGTCTACCCTCACCAACGCCAACAATATGACCCTGCTGCGCTGGTCCCCCTCCGAGACCGAGGGCGTCAGCTATAACGTCTACCGCAGCGAGACCCCCTATTTCGTTCCCGGGGCGGACAATCTGGCGGCCCAGGGCATCACCGGCTGCTACTGGTACGACTACAACCTGAACTTCGGCCACAGGTACTATTACTTTGTCGCCGCCGAGAAGGACGGCAGACTGAGCCAGAGCTCCAACCAGGCCTTCGGCACCGCCGTGGCCTCCAATGAGTTCGATAAGCGCCTGGGTCTGCAAAACTACTGGTCCTTTGCCCAGTTCGACACCGTCAGCGGCGCGGGCTATGTGAACGTCTCCAACGGCAACCTGGTCTATCAGACCACCGACCTCGCCATCTCCGATCCCTTCTTCGCCATGGTCATGCGCCGGACCTACAACAGCCAGGCCGCCAGCAAGACCGCCATGGGCCTGGGCTGGGACTTCTCCTTCAACACCACCCTGATGCGGGAGTACAGCGGCAGCAGCGAGGCCGCAATGGTGCTCAAGGACGGCGACGGCTCCCTGCACCATTTCGCGCGGAATGCCGACGGCAGCTACAAGAGCGCTCCCGGCACCCGCATGACCCTGGTCCACGACACGGCCAACGGCGAATACGTCATCACCCGCAAGGACAACATCATCTACCACTTTGACGACCAGAGCCTCCAGCTGACGCGCTTTACCAACCTGGCCGGCGCGGAGCTCCGCTTTGAGTACGATCTGCGCGGCAACCTGATCCGCGTCCTCAACGGCGTGGGCGAAAAACTGGAGCTCAGCTACAAGATCCTGCGCGCCGACGACGATGCGGTCAGCTCCGGCGATTCCGATTACTGCTGGGTCAACGAGCACATTGATATGCTCAGCTCCGTCCAGTGGATCAGCAAGGACGGCAAGACGAAGCTCAGCTATACCTACACCTACGACGACAACGACAGGCTGATTAAGGCTTATACAAAGCTGGAAGGCAACAAAGCCTACGCCGAGACCTTCACCTATGGCGCGGACGGCCGCATGAAGTCCGTTACCAACCCGGATTTCCGGGAGTATATCTTTACGCTGGACGGGGAAGGCCGCTGCACCGAGATCACCTATCCCGGCTCTCTGGAAGCGAGCTTTATCGAGTACGGCGCGACAAGCACCACGGTGAAATCCAAGATTCGCACCGACGCTCCCTTTACTGTCGGCGCCTATGAATTTGATCCGGATACCGGCGTTGTGACAAAGCGCAGCGACGCCAAGGGCCATCCCGTCAGCTATACCTTCACCGCGGACCTGCTGCCCGCGACGGTCAGCTATACGAACTATGTCAACGGCGTGCTGACGGACAAGCCCATCACCCAGACCTTCACCTATGACGACGCGACCCGCGACCTGACCATCTGCACCGTGACCTACGACGGCCAGAAGCTCGCGGAGACAAGGTACGAAAGCTATATCTACAACCAGCCCCGCCGGGTCAAGGTCCTCAACAACGGCAGTTACGCGGCTACCACCTACACCTTCAACACGGCGGGCCAGGTGCTTACCGTCAAGGATCCCACGGGCAAGACCGCCACCAACAGCTACAACAACCAGGGCTGGCTGAGCTGGACCCGGGACCGGAACGGCGCCTATGTGTTCTACGACTACGACAGCAAGGGCCGGGTGACCGCCGTCTACAATGCCAATGTCGGCTACAAGGCCCAGCCCTTCCGCGTCACCCGCTATACCTACGACGCCTACGGCAGGACCGCCTCCGTCTCCACCGACGGCATGAACGACACGACCACCTTTGCCTACTCCAAGGACGTTCTGGGTCTGCTCACCTCCCGCGTTTATGCCAACGGCGCGGAAGAGAAGTACATCTACACCAAGGCCGGCCTGCTTTCGACGACCACCGACGCGGACGGCGTAGTCACCTCCTATACCTACGACGCCATGAGCAGGCTGACAAAGCAGACCGTCACCGCGGGAGAGTACACCGCGGTCTCCACCACCTCCTACGGGGCCAAAACCGCCTACGGCGTCCGCCGCCTTGTGGCCTATGACGCCGAGAAGCGCCTGACCTCCATCTGGTACGACGAGAACGGCCGCGCCGTGCGCAGTCAGTCCGGCGGCGTCGTCACCGAATCCCGCTATGACCTCATGGGCCGCCAGACCGTATCCCTGGTGCTTGGCAGCAGCAACTTTACCAACGCCCGCATGACCAGAGTGGAATACGACGCGGCGGGCAACGAAACCCGAAGCTTTGTCGTGGATCAGAGCAACATGCAGTACGTCGGCGAGCACGGCGAGAAGCTGGCGGGCTATGACGAGACCAAGGATATCGTCACCACCGCGACCTACGACAACCTGGGCAATGTGCTCAGCGCCACCGACGGCAAGGGCGTCACCATCAACTATGCCTACGACGTCCTTTCCCGGCTGACCTCGGTGACCCAGCCCCTCAACGCGACCCAGACCGCCGTCACCTCCTATCAGTACGATGTGGCCGCCAACGGCAATCTCAAGAACATCACTACCGCGGCCAACGGCACGACGACCGAGAGCGTCTTCGACCCCAGCGGCAGGCTGCTCTCCAAGACGGCGGCGGAGACTGTGACCACCTCCTATGAATACGACGCCAAGGGCCGGACCGTCAAGGTCACCCGGCCGGACAACAGCTATGTCACCTACACCTACGACTGCCTGGGCAACCTGCTGACCGAGAAGTACTACGCCGCGGGCGCCGCCTCCCCGGAGCTCAGCACGAGCTATACCTACAACAGCAAGGGCACCCAACTCCTCAGCGTCACCCAGACCGGCGGCGGCGTCACTGGCACCCTGGCCTATACCTACGACGCCCTGGGCCGCATGGTCCAGCAGCGCCAGGAGACCGGTGCGGCGGAGGGCTCCCTCCAGATCAACTACCGCTACAACAAGGTGGGGCAGGTCACGGCCCTGTCCTATCCGGTCAGCAGCGCCAACGGCGGCAGCGAGCTCTGCATCCTGCGCTACGTCTACAACACCAAGGGCCAGCTGGAGAAGATCTATCTGGACAGCGGCAGCGCCGACAGCGACGCCCCCAGCGACAACGCCAAGCTCGTCCGCAGCTATTCGTACTATGCAAACGGACAGACCTATAAGCTAATCGACAATATCTCCTTCCTGGACGACGGCAGCACAAACGGCGGACTCTGGTATTACTATGACGCCTTCGGTCGGATGACGAGACTGCTCTATGCCGATCTCAACGGCAGCGCCACTACAACAAAAGAAGACGCCAAGTATACCTATGACAAGCGCGGCAACATTCTCACGGAGAATGTCACCACGAACTACGGGACCCAGAAGGTCGTCAAGAAGAGCTATGAGTACGATCTCTCCGGCCGGATGATCAAGGCTGTCATCGACGGCAAGGCCACGACCTACAGCTACGACGCCGTGGGCAACCGGCTGACCCGCACCGCCGAGGGCAAGACCAGCAATTATACCTACGACAACCTCAACCGTCTGACGAAGATCACCACGGGCAGCGAGGCCGTCAGCTATACCTACGACGCCCGGGGCGACCAGCTCAAGGAGCTCACAGTCAACGGCTCCACGACCATCACCAAGAATTACACCTACGACCTGGCCGATCGCCTGACCGGCTATACCTGCGACGCCAAGCAGGGCAGCACCACCACCCGGCTCAATACCTCCTCCTACGGCTACAACGCCCTGGGCCAGCGCGTGACCCGCGTGGAGAACGAGGTGATTACCCACTTCTACTACAGCGGCTCCGCTCTGCTCTACACCACGGAGAACGAGTACCTGCTCCGGACCCAGAACATCCTGACCCCCGGCGGCAGCATCGTGGCCAGCAAGCGCTTCGAGGGCGCAAGCAATGAGCAGATGTACGCCAACCGGTACTTCTTCTACCGCTACGACATCCGGGGCAGCGTCACCAACATCGTGGACGGAACCGGCGCCGTGGTCAAGAGCTACGACTATGACGAGTTCGGCAACACCACCGCCTCCGACAGCGGCTTCCACAACGACGTGACCTTCACCGGCAGCGTCGCCGACGCCAGCGGCCTGCAGTACATGAACGCCCGCTACTACAACCCCCAGACCTCCCGCTTCCTCTCCCAGGATACCTTCACCGGCACCGCCTCCGAGCCCTGGACCCAGCACCTCTACGCCTACTGCAACAACAACCCCGTCAACATGGTTGACCCGACGGGACATTCGCCGTTGAATGTGAATGTTATGATGGCAGATGGAGGTGGAGCCTTTATCCCTCCCCCAATTCCGCACATTACTATCTGTGAGGGTGGAGAGCAGGCGTTGAAAACCGCTGAAGAAGAATCGTTTTATCCAATGCATTGCGGAGTAACACAATCGCTTACTGTATCGCGGGGAGAAGATTATACCGTGACTGAATGGGAGTTGCTTGGAAAAGCTGTTCTTGATTCGCTTGTTTATTCTGCTATTACAGAAAAAGTGGAAGAAAAGGCAATCGAAAAAGCAACAGCATGGGCTCTCAAGAAATGTGGTAAAGCAGCTTCAAAAGCAGCGGGGCCTATGGTAGGTGCTGCATTTGCACTTGCTGAAATTGGCATAGGTTATCTAAAAGAAAGGAAAGAGTTGCCTGCTGCTACATATGATACAATGGTAGTAGTTGAAACTGGGTGGTATCGCATATCTAACCCAGATTATTACGTAGATGCATGGCAGTACTATGAGCATACAATAGTTCTGGCTACGAATGTTGGCGGCGGGAAATATCCTACTTGTAAAATCGTGAGTGAAACAATGTATTATGGAGAAAAACGAAACGTACGCACTACATGGGATGCATGTAATGAATCATATTATCGCCCATAAATAAACACGGGGAATATAAGACATGGACACAAGGGGCGACCCTCTGTGCTGTCCGAAAGGAAATGCAAATACCCCGTAGTTCCTCGAAAACGACCTCTCCGCGCAAAAAACAACCAGGGAGGGCTTCGGCTCTCTCTGGGATCGAATCATTCGTTTGCGGAACGCGCCTATGGGCGCAGGGAATGGGTGCAATTGAGGACGGACCGCATTGCGGCGTCCGGGCATACACAAGCAAACACAACGCTTAGGGACATAGATATAGAACGGTGTGTGAACGGAAGAGCATGGAAGGTTCTCAATTCCAAAACACCCCAGGAGGGCTTCGGCTCTCCCGGGGGCATAAAACGACGCCGGGGCCCCATCGGGTCCCGGCGTTGTTCTTTGATGTAGGGACAAGCCGCGCTTGTCCGCGTTTGCGCTGTAGGGGCGCTCACTGAGCGCCCGCAATCGCCCGCAGGGCGATCTGACCGGGTGCGTCGTCGGATTTGCCTGCGGCAAATTGCATTCGTTCCGAATGCCGGACAAGCACGGCTTGTCCCTACAGCCGGTTTCGATGCCGCGCCTGCGGGTGAATTGAAATTCTGTTTCTTAATTTGTCCCGGTCAGGGGGGTTCCGTTGACGTAGACGGTGAAGCCGTTGGCGGTGATGGCGGCAGGGTCGCCGTGGAATTCTGTGAGCCAGCTGTCGCCGGTGAGGGTCCAGGCGGAGCCGGCTTCGAGCGTCAGACTGACGGTTCCGGTTTCCGTGGAGACGGTCTCGCCCCTGGCGTTGGTGATAGCGCCGTCGATGCTGCCCTCGAAGCGGGAGTTCTCTGTCAGCTCCAGGGTCAGGGCGGAGTTGCTGCCCACCTTGACCGCGCCCTCCAGCGTCTGGCCGACGGCCTTGAACGTGGCTCTGTTCCCCGCGCCGCTCCAGCCGTCGTCGCAGACGGAGAGCAGGATCTTCTCCGGGTCCTCGTTGGTGATTTTCACACCCTCCAGGGTGACGACGGTATCGGTGTTGGTGACGTGGAAGACGTGGCCGCTCCTGCTGGTCAGGCTGCCGCCTCGCATGGTGAAGCCGGAGGTGCCGCTGTCGGCGTCGCCGGACATGGACTGATAGATCATCACGGCGTCGAGGAAGCGGGCGTTGCCGTTGCATTTGGTGTTGTCGGCGCTGAGCGCGCAGTTCTCCAGGACGACGGAGTTCTTGCCCTCGATGACCACGCCCTCGGAGAGATTGGAGATCAGGGCCGCGTTGGAGACCGAGATGGCGGCGGTGGAGTAGATGGCGGGGGAGCCCAGGCCGTTGGAGGTATAGGTCCCGCCCTCCACGGTGACGGTCCCGCCGCCCCGGTCCGTGCGGATGGGGGCCGAGGACTGGCCCGAGGTGGTGACGTCCAGATCATAGGCATAGGTGACGCCGCCGCCGGTGGTCATGACCCCGCCGGAGCCGCTGCCGGTGGTGACAATGGTGAGGTCCCGGAGGGTCAGGGTGGTGCCGTCGCCCTCGGCCCCGTTCCGGCCGCCGTTGCCGCCGTAGCAGAAGACGCCGTTGGCCCCGCTGGCGTCGGAAGTGATCGTGCCGCCGCTGATCTCGGCCTTTGCCCCGTCCTTGACCAGGACCGCGGCGTTGAGTCCGTAGAAATTGCAGGCGTCGCCGCCGTTCGAGTCGCCGGACTTGGTGACGCTCAGGTTTTCGATGGATAACTTGTCGGCGGCGGAGATCAGCAGGGCGCTTTCGTCCGCCGTACTGCTGGCGCAGCGCAGGTCTCGCTTCGTCCCGGCGGAGCTGAGCTCCTCGGCGGCCTTGTATTCGATGTCCGCGCCGGAGCTGCCGGGGCCGCCGGGAGGCATCCCGCCGGGACCGCCTTCGGGAGGCGTACCGCCGGGTCCGCCCTCGGGAGGCATTCCGCCAGGGGCGCCCTCGGGGGGCGTACCGCCGGGCCCGCCTTCGGGAGGCGTACCGCCGGGGCCGCCCTCGGGAGGCATGCCGCCGGGTCCGCCCTCGGGAGGCGTACCGCCGGGGCCGCCCTCGGGGGGCGTACCGTCGGGACCGCCCTCGGGGGGCGTGCCGTCGGGGGGAGCGGGCGGATTGCCGCCCTGCGTGTCTGTCACAGATTCCGCCGCCCCGCTCTCCGCCGATTCTCTGGCACAGCCGCCGAAAATCGCGGCGACCAGCAGGACGGACAAGAGCACACAGATTATTTTTTTCATGTTTGGTTCCTCCCAAATATGGCTTTGACTTTCTGTTCACATCATACACGCTCAACCTTAGCGGGACCTGAGTAAACGAAAAAACAGCGGCGAGTTCCGGGGAGACTTCGACGTTGTTTTTGCTTGTCAGTACAGTATCTGTTCAGTCGCCCCGTAGCGGCGCACAGTGTGCGCCACCATTCCGCCGCAAAAACGGCGGAATGGCTCGCCGCAAGGAGAGAAATGCCGTGGAGAAGCCTCGATGACGCCGGAAATCGTTTGCTTTGTGCATGTGGCGCACACTGTGCGCCACCATTCCGCCGCAAAAACGGCGGAATGGCTCGCCGCAAGGAGAGAAATGCCGTGGAGAAGCCTCGATGACGCCGGAAATCGTTTGCTTTGCGCATGTGGCGCACACTGTGCGCCGCTACGGCTGAATCCATACGTTAGTACACAGGAGACGCCGCGGCGTCAGCGGAGCTCAGGCGTCGGTGGGAATCCGGATGGTGACGGTCACGCCCTCGTCGGGACGGCTGACGATCTCCAGCTCGCCGCCGCAGAGGGACTCAATGCGGTCCCGCACGGTCTTGATCCCGCTGTGCTCGAAATCGCTGAGCTCTAACTTTCCGGTGTCAAAGCCCTTTCCGTTGTCGGAGATGGTGATTGTATGGAAGCCGTTTTCCTCCGCAGTCCGGATGCGGATGAGCCCTTCCTTCCGGATACGGACGCCGTGGCGGACGGCGTTTTCCACCAGAGGCTGCAGGGTCAGAGCGGGAACGGCAAAGGAGACGTCGCGGATATCATATTCCACGTGGACGTTGGGGAAGCGGATGGCCTCGATCTCCGCGTAGATGCGCGTGTGCTCCAGCTCTTTCTCGAAGGGAATCAGGCCGGACTGACTCAGCGAATCGATATTGTGCCGCAGATAGGCGCTGAAATCCGTGGTGACGGCATAGGCCTTCTCCGGATCGTCCCGGCAAAGGGCCTGGATCGTGGTGAGGGTATTATAGAGAAAATGCGGCTGGATCTGGGAGATCATGAGCTGGATGCGCTCCTCGGCCCGCAGGGCGTTTTCGTGATCGGCGACGAAGCGAAGATGCAGCCAGAGATAGTAGAACACACAGGCGATGACCATGACATAGGTCGTCATGCTCACCAGGTAGCCGTCCGTAAACACGCAGGTGTCCAGAATCAGGCCGACAAGGATCAGCAGTACGATGATTACGGACAGGAGGGAATCCCGCTTTTTTTCGCGGAGGGAGGTCCGAACGGATCGGATACAGAGCTCGGCCAGCAGGATAACGCCGACGACGTGAGAGGTATAGCCCAGGGGACCTCGGGCAAAGGCGCCGGTTTCGTCGATCCAGAACACCAGCTTGGAGAAGGTCGCAGTCAGATGCACCGCCGTATTGATGGCGAGAAGGATCCAGGCGTGCAGGAATTTCTTCTCCGGCTGCAGGATGTGCATCAGCAGCACAATGGCAAGCGGACGGAGCACATAGCTTCCAATGTCCACCAGCGTACGC
Organism: uncultured Clostridia bacterium; assembly: GCA_947168005.1. Taxonomy (GTDB): domain Bacteria; phylum Bacillota; class Clostridia; order Oscillospirales; family Oscillospiraceae; genus JAFRPC01. The sequence goes on along the minus strand of CAMVKI010000018.1, from coordinate 1,988 downwards.
ATATAATGCAGGTCATAGAGCTCGAAGAGGGCGTGCAGAATCTCGAAAAGCAGGGTCAGAGAAACAGTCAGCACGCAGTACTGCATGGGCTTTCGCTTTCTCTTTTCCACATAGGGGTCCAGGCGGATCACATACAGCAAAAGCAGCAGTATGAACGCCGAAGGCAGAATCAATATGAGCCAGTCGCGATAATCCGTTGACATGACCTCAGCAACTCCTTTTTCGCAAAACGGCGGAAATGGGAATAATCATCTTACAACGTCAGAGAACCGACATTCCGAAATCGTGGGCGCGGGCTTGCCGGCGGCATTCCAGAGGAAGGTAACAATCTGCTCCCGGGTGCAGGTCTGGTTCGGGGAGAAGTTCCCGTTGCCTGTTCCGCTGGTGATGCCGTTCTGCACCGCCCAGAGCACCGCCAGCGCATAGTAGGCGTCCTCGTCCACGTCGGAGAAGACGTCAGCCGCCGTCATGGGCTTCCCGCAGCGCGTGCAGACGCCGTCCGCAAAGTCATGGCCCAGAGCGGGAATGAGCGCAGGCTCTATCTCATAGCCGCAGGGACAGGAGGCGCGGTGCAGGCCGTCCTCCGTGCAGGTCGGAAGCTGATCGTCCGATACCCAGTGGTCTGCCGGATTTCCGCAGGGGCGGAAGGGGGAACGGTACCGGGCGCTCAGCGGAGGGTCAGGGTGCCGGTGTCGATGATGCGGCCGGAGCTGCGGCTGAACAGAATGAGGCCGCTGTCCTTGAAGCGAATGTGGACCCGGCTGCCGATCTCGTAGGTGACGCCGCCGAAGACCACGCCGGTGAGGAGGAAGCTGCCCACCTTCAGGCGGACGGTGGTCTCCATGCCCGTGGGCATGGCGGAATAGACCTCGGCCTCGATGCCGCCCTGCGCGCAGATCTCGATCATCTCGGGGCGGACGCCCAGAACGTAGTCGTTCTCCGTGGGCGCGGTCTTCTTTCGTTCGCCCTCGACCAGGGCGATGGGGTAGTCGAAGACCTGGTCCTTGTTGCCCTTCTCCACGTGCTTCTTGTCCTTGGCGAGGGCGGCCCGCTTTGCCTCCCGCTCCGCGTCGGCCTGGGCTTCCCGCTTTCTCCAGTCGGCCATTTTCAGGCCGGAGTTGAAGCGGAAGGCGGCCCTGTGGTCGCCGAGGAGGGTGAAGTCCATCTCGCCGGCGGCGTTCTGCACGCCGGAGGCCTCGATGAAGTTGATGGAGGGGCTGCCGACGAAGTCCGCCACGAAGAGGTTGTTGGGCTTGCCGTAGACGTCCAGCGGGGGATCGTACTGCTGGAGCACGCCGTTCTCGATGAGGCAGATCTTGGTGGCAAGGGTCATGGCCTCCATCTGGTCGTGGGTGACGTAGACGAAGGTGCGGCCCGTGGTCAGGTGGAGCCGCTGGAGCTCGGAGCGCATCTCCAGGCGGAGCTTGGCGTCCAGGTTGGACAGGGGCTCGTCCATGAAGATGACCTCGGGCTCCGGGGCCAGGGTCCGGGCGATGGCGACGCGCTGCTGCTGGCCGCCGGAGAGCTCGGAGGGATAGCGGTCCAGGAACATCTCGATCTTGACCACGCCGGCGACCCGGCGGACAATCTCGTCGATCTCCTGCTTGGAGTATTTCTTCAGGTTCTTCAGGCCAAAGGCGATGTTCTGGTACACCGTCATATTGGGCCAGAGAGCGTAGTTCTGGAAGAGGAAGCCCACGTGGCGCTTGTTGGCAGGGACGTTGATGCCCTTCTCGCTGTCGAAGACGACGGTGTCGCCGATTTCGATCCGGCCGGAGCTCGGGGTCTCCAGACCCGCGATCATGCGGAGCGTGGTGGTCTTGCCGCAGCCGGAGGGGCCCAGCAGCGTGACAAAGGAGCAGTCGTCAATCACAAGATCCAGATGATCGACGGCGTAGAAGTCGCCCCAGCGTTTGGTGATGTCGGTCAAAACAATTTTCGGCATATTAACCTCCAATGCCCTTGTCGAGGCTGGCGCCGGTGATCTT
>CAMVKI010000017.1 GCA_947168005.1 uncultured Clostridia bacterium | reverse complement strand
GTAGCTGTCGCCGCAGCGGGAGCAGGTGTAGGTGGTGTAACCGGCCTCGGTGCAGCTGGGCGCGGTGACCACGGTCACGTAGTCATGGCCCAGGGCTTCGGCGGTCAGCTCGGTATAGCTGTCGCCGCAGCGGGCGCAGGTGTAGGTGACGTAGCCGGGGGCGGTGCAGCTGGGCTCGTTGACCTCAGCCTCATAGCTGTGCCCAAGGGCCGGGGTCTCCTCGCCGGTCAGGGTGGCGCCGGTGAACATGCCGTAGTAGGTGGTGAAGCCGGGCTCGGTGCAGGTAGGCTCGGTGACAGAGCCGGGGCCGGGCCAGATGTCGGTGCCCTGAGAGATGCTCAGATCGTTGCCGCTGACGCCATAGATATAGTAGACCACATAATCTTCCTCGTTGGCGTCGGCAAGAATATCCAGATTTCCCGTCTGCGGCTGACCGTTCCGGTTGAAGACGAGCATGTTGTAATCGGCAATATCCAGGTCGATGCTGTAGTAGGGATGGCCGCTCTTATCGACGCCGAGGGCGGTCAGCGCGTGACCGGGCCAGTTGGCGTCCAGATTGCCGGCGTCGCCCCAGGCCCAGGCGCAGAGGCTCTGGCCGTCGAGCTCATCCACCACGTAGACGCTTACGACGCGGGACGCGGCCTTGACGTGGCCGCAGACCGTGCAGACGTTGTTGACGTAGGTGCAGGGCTCGGTGGGGAAGCTTTCGTCGCAGCGGGTGCAGCTGACGGCGTGGGTGCTTGCGCCCACATACTCGTAGGTATACTCGTGGCCCAGGGCGGGAACCCTGATGTCGTTGACCACATCGTCATACCAGGCGGGATCGATCTGGCTGCATTCACAGATCTTATAACCCTCGCCCTCCTGGGTGCAGCTGGGCTCCTTGCCCTCGTAGAAGTGGAAGGTATAGCTGTGCTCGTGGACAGGTCTGCCGTTCTCGTCGGTGTAGAGGCTGTTGGCGGTGTGGTAGGCGGAATCGGGATCCCCCTGGTTCTCCAGCAGCTTCTGGATCAGGTAGTAGTTCTCCATGTAGTGTGGATCGATGATGCCGGTGGCGTAGCTGATGAGACTGGTCTTTCCGAAGTCGTAGCGGTCGGCCAGCTTGTTGGTGGTCAGGTAGTCCCAGCCGCCGGAGAGGCTCAGGTTGCCCATGAGCTCGGCCAGAACCTGCATGGCGTAGGCCGGAGTTTCGCAGATGCCGTTGGCCTGGCTGGACCAGTAGGCGTAGCGCTGGACCCGCTGGGACCAGCCGTTGAACATGGACTCGCCCCAGCCGATCAGCTCGCTCCACTGGCGGGTGCGGGTGCAGCCGCTACGGTATTCGCCGCTCTGCTCGTCGGCGTGCTGGTGGCCGCAGTGGTAGACGTTGACATCCCGCCAGCCGTCGTTGCCGCCGGCGTTGCTGCGGGTCATGGCGGAGAATTTGTCGCAAAGGGCCTGCAGGTCGCTGTCGGATTTATAGTTGTAGCTGGTGTTGCCAAGGTATGTACTGCGCTCGCTGTTGGACGCCAGGCAGGCGTACTTCAGGGCGGTCCGTCCGTAGCGGGCGAAGCCCCACTCGGGCATGGGCAGGCGGGGCACAAAGTCGTCGCCGTTGACCAGATTGAAGATGCAGTCGTACTTGGCGGCGGAGGCCTCGGTGTTGGCCGTGGTGTTCGGGGAGGCGAAGGTGTAGGCAAAGACCTTCTCGCCCTCGTCCACCAGATAGGAGGAGAGAATGTTGGAGACGGCGCCGCCGCGGGAGTGACCCGTCAGCCAGAAGACCGGCGCAGCCTCGGGATCCAGGAAGGTCTCCACGTAGTTCTTCAGCCCGGCGCGGATGCGGTTGGCCGTCACGTCGAAGCCGCGGTGGTTGGTCTTGCGCTTCCACTCGGCGTTGGGGAAGCGGAGCTTGCCCTCGGCGGCGTCGAACTCCTGACCGAAGCGGTAGAGATTGCCAACGTTGAAGTTGCTGCTCCACTCCTGGATGGTGCCGTTGGTGCCTCGGACAAAGACGGCAACGACCTCGATGGTCTGGCCCTGATAGCTCACCTTGTGGTGGCCGTAGTAGACCTCGGAGATGTCGTCGTCGGAGTAGGCGCCCAGGGAGATGTCGTCGTCAAAATAGCCGTTGGCGATCTTGTAGTCAATGACGTTCTCCATGCCGTGGGCCCGCATGAGCTGGTCGATGTGGTAGACCTTGGTGATGGAGGCGCCGTTGGCGTCGGGCAGGGCGACGGAGGGGGTATAGGTGGTTTCGTTTTCCTCGTTCTCGTAGGTGAGCTGGGCAGCCCAGGTGGAGAAGTCGGCGATGGCCTGGTTGTACACCGTGTTGTCGCCGAAGAAGTTGCGGTAGTCCATGGTGTACTGGAGGTTCGCGGTAAAATCACCGCTCCTGTAGGTGCCGGAGAAGCTGTTGCTGTTGGGATCTGGGTCGTTCTGATCGGGGATGCCGTCGTAGTCGGCGTCGGGCACCGAATCAGCTGGCAGAGCTGCGTCCGCCGCAAAGATCTGCAAGGGCAGAATGCCGAGGAGCAGGATCAGGGACAGCAGGACGGCGATGAGTTTCTTGTTCATGGTTCTCTCCTTTTGTTATTGTGGTTTTGTACAGATGCCGTGTTTATTATACCGTCAGTTTTGTGCAAAATCAAGACGGCCGCGTGAAAAACAGGGTTTTTTCACGCGGCCGTCCAAGGCTTCCGCTGATTCGATTCAGTTGCCGACGGAGACGATCTGGGCGTCGGAGCCGTCCCGGCGCAGATCGCTGACGGCCAGAATCCCCTGCTCCGGATCGTAGCCTACGATGGCCGTACAGCCGAAGCTCACGTGGGAGCTGGAGAAGTAGTAGCGCTGGCCGTCGATCCCGGCCAGGTCGATGCGGGAGCTGTTGTCCTCGTTGACGGTTTCCAGACAGAGCACCCCGTCGTCGTCAAAGTAGTACCTGGTCTCATCCACGGCCTGCTGGAGATCGGCGTCAAACTTCAGCACGTCGATGAGCACCTGGGCGACGATCTTGGGGATGGCGTCGCCGCCGGGGGAGCCGATGGCAAGCCGGAGGCCGTTTTCCTCGCCGACGCAGAGCACCGGAGAGAAATGGGTCCGGGGCCGCTTCAGAGGCTCATAGGCATTCTTGCCGGTCTTGTTGAAGTTCGTCATGGTGTTGTTGAGGTAGAAGCCGTCCACGCAGATATAGCCGCCCCAGTTGTCGGAGAGGGTGTTCGTCACGCAGACCATCATCCCCTGCCGGTCGATGACCGCAAACTGGGTGGTGCAGCGGCGCTCGGGGTCGGGCTCGACCATCAGGGATTCGTCCTGGGCAGCAAGGGCCTTGCGGACCAGCTTCCGAACGTACTTGCGGGAGACCAGGGTCTTGCCGTCGAAGTCGTAGAAGCGCGGGTCCACCAGCTTGGTCCGCCGGGTCTTGTAGCCGAGCTCAGTGGCAAGCTTCATGACCTTCAGATAGCCGTTCGGGTCCGCGTGGGGGTCCGGCACGTCCATCAGGTCGGCCGCGGTGAGCATCTCCGAGGTGACGACGCCGGAGGTGGGGGCCGTTGTGGTGTAGATGCGCACGCCGTTGAAGCGGGAGCGCAGGGCGCTGTAGTAATTGACCTTGTAGGCCGCCAGATCCATGAGGTCGAGGTCGCAGGCGTTGGCAATGTCCTCGGCGATCTGGCCGGTGTAGAACACGTCGCTTCCCTCGTCGCGGATCAGCTTCAGGGTATCGGCAAGCTCCTCCTGAATCACGGTGTCGCCCTCGCGGATTCCCGCGAAGGCCCTGTTCTGGCTCAGCTTGGCGGAATAGCTCAGCCGCCGGGCAAAGACCGCCGTGGCTGGGAAGCCGTTCTCGGCCAGGTCGATGGCCGGCTCGATGACGTCCCGCATAGGCATCGTGCCCCAGCGGTCCAGGGCCTCCTGCATCCCGGCCAGGAAGCCGGGAACGCCCACGTAATCCGTAGGCGCGGCGGCGGAGCCGGCGCAGGCGTAGTAGTCCAGACTGTGCCCCCTGTCCTTCACGGGGTCGTAGACCACCATGACGCCGCTGCCGCCCAGACCGGAGGAATAGGGCTCCGTGACGCCCAGGGCCAGGGCCACGGCTACGGCCGCGTCCACGGCGTTGCCGCCCTTGGCAAGGATCTCCATGCCGGCGGCGGTGGCCTCCTTGGTGGAGCTGCTGACGGCATAGCCGCCCAGCACGCCGCCCTCAGGGTCGGCGCTCTCGGTGGTCGCGGGGACCGTCTCCTCGGACGCCGCCGGAGGGGCGTTCGTCGAAGGCGGCTCCGTCACGGGGGCGGTTTCCGTCGCGGGGACGGTGGTCCCGGTAGCCGCGGGCTCCGTCTGACAGGCGGAGAACAGCAGGACAAGGGCTAACAGCAGGGAGAGGAGTTTACAGATTCGTTTCATGGTATTCTTCCTTCCGAAACGCGTCAAATCAGGAAATGGACAGCGGGATGGTGATTCTGCCGTTGTCCGAGACGGAATAGCTGTCCGCCGGGAGCTCCTTCAGAAGGCTCTCGTGGATTTGGCTCACGTAGAAGCCGTTCTCCGTGGCCGCGGGGCAGAAGTCCTTGAGCACCAGCGGAATCAGGGTGAAGCTGGCGGCCCGGCTCTCTTCGTCCACATCCAGGCGGAGCAAGACGGATTCGCGCTCGCCGCGCTGCTCGCGCCAGCTGATGAGATCGCCGAGGCTGTAGAAGATCCAGCCGCCGTTGTACTGCTCGATGGGCTGGAGCACATGGGGATGGGTGCCGATGACCACGTCCGCGCCGGACTGGATCAGCTGGTGGGCCACTCGGCGCTGGGCGTCGGAGACGGACAGGCCGTCCTGATCGCCCCAGCAGACGTAGACGACCACCAGATCGGTCTCGTCCTCGGCCCGGAGCACGTTGCGGTACAGATCGGAATAGGCCGTGGTGGTCAGGCACCAGTCGTCCAGCGGGCCGGGCCCGTTGGGGTTGACGGCGGAGCAGGCCAGGAAGCCGATCCGCAGGCCCTTGGCCTCCAGAACCCGGTACATACCGGCGGCGGGCAGGTTCTCCCCCGCGCCGGCGTACTGCACGCCGAGCTCGTTGAGCCTGGTCAGGGTCTCGCCGAGACCGACGCTGCCGTAGTCCAGACTGTGGTCGTTCGCCATGCTGAAGGCGTTGATGCCCGCCGCTGCCGCGGCGCGGACCGCCTCTTCGGAGAAGACGGCGGGATACTCGGCGCTGTCCGCCGGGGTGAAGCCCTCCCCGCCCTCTGGCAGGACGACGCCGTCCAGGCAGGCGAAAACCCAGTCCGAATCGGTCCAGAGGGGGGCGACGCCGGCAAACAGGGTGTCGTAGCCCTCGTTCTCACCCAGGACCGCCACGTTGCCGCAGAGATCCATATCTCCGGCAAAGCTCAGACGGACCGTGCCGTGAATTAGGGGCTCCGCCGGAACCTCGCGGTTTCGGAGGGCGTTCCTGCGGCTCGCGCTGATCAGCACCAGCGCAAGCACCAGCAGGGCACAGGCCCCCAGGACCCGATACCAGGTCGGCTTGGCCTTCCCCATCCGGTCCTTCCGGGAGAGAATGACCATCCGGTCCTTCAGCCGGAGCTCCCGCTCCTCGGGGGCGGGATGCAGTGTGTTTCTTCTTTTCATATTCCACCTCAGATTCCCGAAGAGCCTCAGAACAGCAGCATCAGCAGCCGCACAATCCCGAAGGTGGCGTAGGTGGCCGCCAGGACCGCGGGGATGGTGATGTGCAGACCCTGCCGGGAGCTGGTGTTGGCGATCAGGCCGGGGCTGATGACGCCCACGCCCCGGAAGGCCAGGGTGGCGAAGGGCAGGGTCGGGACCAGCAGGTCCGCCGCGGCCTTGAAGATCAGACCCACCAGCAGACAGGCCACGAACTTCCGCTTGCCGAAGAGCAGCAGGAAGCGGGAGAGCACCAGCTCCACCACCAGATAGGTCAGCAGAGAGACCAGGAGCACCACGCCCATGGAGAGCAGATCGTCGCAGATCATGGCGAGATAACCCGCCACCACGACGCCGCCGGAGCTGATGCCGAGGTATTCCTCCATGGCGACGCTGATAATCAGGCCCACCGCCACAGCCAAATAAAATTCCGTTATCATACTCATTCGTTCAATCCTCCATCCCATTCCTCCAGCCGCTTGAGCTGGGCTTGGATGACTTCTGCGGGGGGATCGGAAGCGACGGCGAACACGCCGGGCTCCCCGTGCTCATCGAGGCCGTAGAGCGCTTCGATAAATTCCTCACCGATGCCGTGGATATTGCCCACGCCCACCAGCACATGGCCGTCCAGCATGGGAACCAGCACGTCCATGATCTCCTTCACGGACTTGCCCTGCAGCTCCCGGTAGACCTGCACATTGCTCAGCTTGCCGCGGCGGTAGGCCCGGCGGATGGGGGCCGTCATCTCGCCGATGACGACGAGCTGGATGGGTCCCATGTGGGGCAGGCAGTCCCGGGCGAACTGATAGGAGCGGTCCACCCGATCCGGGCGGCAGTTCATGACCACCACGGGCATCTCCATGGGGATGTTCTCCTCGTGCAGATACTCCCAGATCTCCAGGGTGGAGGCGGGCTCGTTGGCGGCGAAGGCGTTGACGAACCAGGTGTTCAGGCCCTCGCGCCGGAGCGGAATCACCTGCAGGGCGCCGGGGTCCGGGGAGGCCTTCAGCATGGCCCGCAGGCTGGTCTCGTCGTCGATGCCCAGGGCCCGGGCCACGCCCAGGGCCATGGCGCAGTTGTTGTCGAAGACCTTATAGGGGAAGAGGCTCAGATACTCCTGGGAGATAATCTCCGGGTCCACGACCTCGATCCTGGCCTTCCGTTCCCTGGCGATCTTTTTGAAATAGGGCGTAAACTCGCAGTTGGGCACCACGGCCACGCCGCCGTAGGGGATCGTGTCGGCAAAGGCCCAGGCCAGCTGCTCCAGGGTGGGCCCCATCTCGTCCAGGTGGTCCTCCAGGACGTTGACGATAGCCAGGACGTCGGCCTTGATGATGTGGTGCTGGTAGGCCAGCTGATAGTCCGGCCGGACGGCCATGCACTCGCAGACCAGGGCGTCGGCGCCGCGCCGGACTGCCTTGCGGATCACGCGAATCTGCTCGCTGATGCTGACGCCCCGGGGACGCCGGACCAGCTCCTCCTCCTCGGTGCTGTCCCAGTAGAACATCCGGGCGGCGGTGCCCGTGGTCTTGCCGACCACCTGACAGCCCGCCTCGCGGAGGATGGAGAAGATCATGCGCGTGATGGTGGATTTTCCGCGGATGCCGTTCACGTTGACCCGGATCCGCAGTTTTTTGAGATTGCGCTCGTTCTGTACCTTCTCGATGATCAGCAGGATCAGCGGGATCATTGTCAGCAGAACGATCACGATCAAAAGCTTCCACTTTTCCATAGTATCTCCGTCGGGCAAGGCCCGATCTCCTGTTTTGGATTCCGGCAAAATTGATATTTCACCAATACGGCATTGTATCATTAAAATTCGGAAATGTCTACAAAAAAATATCGGAAATTTGTAAATTTTGCTGAATTCGTGGAGTTCTCACAAAATACAGCTTCAATTCGCGGAAAAACCCATCAAAAACTATGTATATACGGTTCCCCGGCACACCCTAATCTGCTTCCTTTTTGACCGAGAGCAGCTGAATCTCATGATCGACGTCTCGGGTGAGCTTATCCCGCGGGTTCTTTCCGATGTCTGCCGTTATGTGTCGTTCAGAAATTCAGACCGCATTCTCCAACCCCACGGAAGTCGCCATTCTTTTCTTTTAACACAGAAAAATCAAAATAAGCATACAGCAGTCTCATTGCATTGCTCCTCCTTTGATCTCTTTCGTTCCCTGAACGCTTCCGCGTCACCCGTTCCGTAAAAAACGGAAATGATTGAAAAAAAGTCTTATTTGTCCGGCAGACAAATAAGACTTTTTTCATGGCTCCCCCTGTTGGACTCGAACCAACGACACACGGATTAACAGTCCGTCGCTCTACCGACTGAGCTAAGGAGGAATATGAATGTTGGCGTTATCTATTTTCACATGCAGTCGCCCGCATACTATCGTCGACGAACCTGAGCTTAACTTCTGTGTTCGGGATGGGAACAGGTGGACCCTCAGGCCAATCAACACCAACTGATTCATTTGCTCCCTGCGGAGCGTTTATGATTATAGCACGTTTCTTCAAAAAGTCAAGTATTATTTTTCGATTTTCAAAATAATTTTCAGGCTTCCTCAATCGAAATAGCCGCTGGCCCAGGTGAGCTCCTCGTAGGAATCGAAAAAGTAGAAGCTGTTGTCCCGCCCTTGCCAGTGGTGACTGATGATGTCGGCCAGCATTTTGGTGAAAATCTCGCCGCCCTCGGTATTCAGATGGGTCTCGTCGTAGTAGCAGGTCTCGTCGGGAAGAAGCTCCAGCTTGTTCCTGGCCAGGTTGAAGTTGTAGTAGGCCAGGCCGTGCTCCTCGGCAAACCGGACGTACCATTCCTGATAGAAATCCAGGTTGGAATAGACGCAGTTGTAGTACTTGCTCTGGGGCGGCGTGATCAGGAAGACCGTGGCGCCGTGGTCCTTGCAGAGGGCGAGGAGCTTCTCCAACCATTCGACGTTCTCCGGGTTGACGGTCTCCGGGAGGGTCTGGATGTTGTAGAGCTCCGCGTAGTTGCTGGGGATGTACTTATCCTCGTACCGGTTCTCGTAGTAACCGGAGCGCATGAACTGATTCGCGGTGGTGTAGGTACCGGTGACCAGGCGCAGGGCGGAATCCATGCCCTTGCTGAGCATGTCATAGTAGACCTCCGGCCACTCCTTGACGGAAAAGGCCGCCCGGAAGTAGCGCCAGCGCTGGCCCGCGTCGGTGATTCGGCCCAGCATGGGCAGATCGCCCTTGGGCCCCTCCTCCTCCCGGTCCCGGATGAGGGTGTCGGGGGAGACCTCCAGGATCACGGTGTGGACCTTGGGGTTCCGGTCCAGCTCCTGGGCCAGGAGCTCATAGCGTCCCCGCAGGGTCAGCATGGTCCCGGCAAGGCTGTAGCACTTGACGCCCATGATGGCGTTAATCTCCTCCGGGTGGATGCCGAAGAGGGTATAGGAGGTGCCGCAGAGCAGGGTTGTGACGCTGCCTGCCGTCTCATCCCGCTCCCGGCCGTCCTGGTAGTGGTAGTTCTCCCCCTTGAGATAGCAGCCGATGAAAAAGGCGCTGAGCAGGCTGACAATCAGGAGGAAGACCCCCACCGTCTTCATAATTTTCTTAAAATTCTGCATACATGAAATCTCCCAGGCCGCCGGAGGCCGGCACGCCGAAATACAGGATCAGGAAAAACAGCAGGACGAAGACCGCCATCCGGACAGGATAGGGCAGCTTCCGCTCCATCCGGGCCCGGACGGGCTCCTTCCGCTGGAGCAGGCTCACAAGGAACATCAGGCCGATTCCGAAAAGGGCCGCGGCCAGATTCCGGTAGGAATCCAGGAAGGGCAGCAGCTCCCCCAGGGAATGGGGCAGGCTGTGCTCCGTGAAGATCCGCTTCCAGAGCCCCAGGCCGTCCCGCAGGCTGCCCACCTCGGGCAGGACCTTGATCAGGGTCACCAACAGGAAGGTCCGAATCACCTGGAAGGCCCGCCAGAGCCAGGCGTCCTCCCGGATATGCAGGCCCTTCTTCCACTTGGCGAAGGGCTTTTCCATCCACATGGAGAAGATGATGAACAGGCCGTTCAGGCCGCCCCAGGCGATATAGCCCCAGCTGGCCCCGTGCCAGAGGCCCGTGGCGAGCCAGGTCGCCACCAGGGCGATCGTGGCGGGCAGATAGTCGCCGAAGGCCCTGCCGAGCTTCTGCCGGGCTGTCTTGCCCAGGCGCTGGTTCCACTTCGCCATAGCCATGGGGTAATAGACGTAGTTCTTGAACCAGACGCCGAGGCTCATGTGCCAGCGTCTCCAATACTCCGCCACGGATTTGGAGAAATAGGGCCGTTCGAAGTTCTCCGTCAGCCGGATGCCCAGAATCTGGCACAGGCCGCACATGATGTCCATGTAGCCGGAGAAGTCCGCGTAGATCTGGGCGCTGTAGCACAGGGCGCCGATGAAGGTCGTGATTCCCGAATAACCGGAATAGTTGGCGAACACGCTCGCCACGTAGGGCGACAGGATGTTCGCCACCACCATCTTCTTGAAGAAGCCCCAGAGCATCCGCTGGGCGCCCCAGGAAAAGTTGTGGTAGTCCAGGTCATGCTCCCGGAACAGCTCCCCGGACAGCTCCTTATAGGCGCTGATGGGGCCCTGGATGATCTGCGGGAAGAAGGAGGTGAAGAGCAGGGACTTCAGATAGTTCGGCTGGGCCTCGCACTTGCCCCAGTAGACGTCCAGCAGATAGCCCACGGACTGGAAGGTGTAGAAGGAGATGCCGAGGGGGACGATCCACCGGACCGCATCGGTGACGCTCCCGCCGAAGAGCCCGGCCAGGGCGTTGGCCTGGGCCAGCAGGAAGTGGACGTACTTCATGGCGCAGAGTATGCCGAGGTTCAGCAGCAGGCAGAGCAGCATCGCCAGCTTGCGGCGGCGCTTTCTCTCTGCCTTGTAGGCCGTTTTCTCCTCCTTGGAGAGCTCCTTGTGCTCCTTCAGGTAGGCCTTTTGGGCCTCGTTGTTGCGCCGGATGTACAGGGCGGCCCCCCAGACGCTCAGGGAGGTCAGCAGGATAAAGGGCAGATTCCGCAGGCCGCCCAGGGCGTAGAAGCCCAGGCTGAAGACCAGCAGCACCCACCACTGGAAGCGCTTGGGCAGGGCGAAATACAGGATAATCAGCCCCACCGCGAAAAGCAGGAATCCAACAGACAGAATACTCATCTTACGCTCCGATCAGAGGATCATTCCTCGCCTTCCTGAATGCGTTGGATCATCTCCCACATCGCCTTGGCGCTGTTGAAGTTCTCCGGGATCAGGTGCTCCGGTCCCAGCTCAATATCGAAGGTGTCCGAGATCATGGAGATCAGGGTGATGATTTTGAAGGAGTCGTACACCTTGCCGTCGATCAGCCGCTCCTCCGTCTCGTAGTCCACGTCGGGATTCAGGTCGTTCAGAATTTCAAGCAGTTCTTCCATAAGTTCCTCCTGGGGTAATCACATAGATTCCTTCAGCCGGGTGCGGTCGATCTTGCCGTTGGGGTTGAAGGGCATTTCGGGCAGAATATGTACGACGCTGGGGAGCATGTACTCCGAGAGCCTGCCCCGGAGCAGGTGCAGGAGCTCCTTCCCGTCCTTCTCCTCTCCGGGAGCCAGCTCGCAGAAGAGCTCGATGCGCTTTTTCCCGTCGTTGTACAGGCAGCAGCAGCGCTGGACCGCGGGCAGGGCGTCGGCGGCGGCCTCGATCTCGCCCAGCTCGATCCGGCGTCCCATGTGCTTGATCTGGAAATCCTTCCGGGAGCTGAAGACCAGATTGCCCTCCCGGTCATAGCGGGCCAGGTCGCCGGACTTCAGGACCCGGGCGCTGCGGCCGTCCGGAAGCGCCTCCACGCAGAAGGCCCGGGCGGTCTTCTCCGGGTCGCCCCAGTATTCCAGGGCAAGGGCCGGGCTCTCAATCCAGACCTCCCCCAGGACCTCGGGCTCCGTGACGAAGCCCGCCTCCCCGCGGAGCCAGACCCGGCAGTTGGACAGGGGCTTGCCCATGGGCAGCTGCTCCGGCAGGGTCCCCCGGGGGATCTCATACCAGCAGCAGATTCCCGCCAGCTCCGAGGAGCCGTAGAGGTTTACATAACGAAGCTCCGGCAGGGTGCTCAGCCATTTGTGGAGCTGCTTGATGGGGAAAACCTCCCCCACGAAGAGCACCTTTTTAACCGTCTCCGGCAGAATTTTCCGGAAGGTGTTGAGCTGGGTGACGATGGACAGGGCCGTGGGGGTCCAGCAGATATAGGTAACGCCTCTCGCGTTCAGATACTCCATGAGGCGGACCGGGAAGATGAACTTCTCCGAGGGGATGATCTCCATCGTCGCGCCGACCAGGGCCATCAGATAGAGGTCCTTGGCCGAGGCGTCGAAGAAGAAGGGATTCTGGTTGCCCAAAATCTCCTCCGGGCCCAGGTCGAAGGTCTTCGCAAAGGCGTCGATGAAGCTGACCACCGCCCCCTGGCTCTTCAGCACGCCCTTGGGCCGGCCGGTGGAGCCGGAGGTGTAGACCATGTACAGGGGGGTATCCTCCCCCGCCTCCGGGGCCTCGATCTCCTCCGCGGCCGCATCCGCCGGGGTCAGGAAGCGGCCGGAAAAGCCCAGCGCCTCCAGCCTCGGGCGATCCTCCTCCGTTCCGAAGAGCAGGCGGATCTCCGCGTCCTCCAAAATCGTGCGCAGCTTGTGGGTCGGCATATCCGGGTCCAGGGGCACGTAGAAGCCCCCGGCGTAGACCGCGGCGAAGAACTCCGCGATGGACTCCACGCCTCTGTGGACCAGAACGCCGATCGCCCGGCCCCGCACCGGCTCCCCGGCCGCGGCTTTCCCCAGCCGGGCCGCCAGGGCTTTGAGCGCCGCGAAGGTATAGCGCTCCTCCTCGCAGGCGACGGCAAGCTTGTCCGGCATCGCCCGGACCGTCTGTTCAAAACGAGACAGTATCAAATTCATGCTTTGCTCCCATTGTTTCAGTTTCAACGAATATCATATCATAGAACTGCCCAAAAAGCAAGTTTTTTCGCATTTCACGCCCAAAACCCGGCAGGCAGAGCTTCATGCTCTGTCAGCCGGGCCTTGGGGACTCCGGAAGGAAGCTTCCGAAGCCTGCTTATTTCTTTTTCTTGAGGGCGGCCTTGACGGAGCCCTTGGGGTCGGTGATCAGCAGGCGGACGAGCCAGATGATCAGCGCCAGGGCAATCACGGACAGGCCCAGGAAGGCGTCGTTGAGCATATCGGCGGGAGCGGGGGTGAAGTAGGCCGCCTTCAGCTCGATGAACGCAAAGATCGCGTCGCCGAGCCACATCAGGGAAGCGCCCCAGAACATAAAGCAGAGCATCCCCAGCTGCATGGTGTCGTCCTTGCGGTTATACCACCTGACGGTGGTGATGATCGCCGCGAAGACCGTGATCAGCAGGGTCATGGGCTCCTCCTTTACGCGTTCTGGGCAGCGGGCTTTTCCTTCCGCTTCATAATCGCGTCGGCGGCCAGGCAGATGCCGATCCAGGCGACGGTGACCAGGACAGCCATGGTGACGCCGACGGTCGCCATCTCACGGAACATCTCCGCTCGGTCTGCTGCGTCGGACATAGCGGTCAGGAAGGGGAACCAGGGAACGATTTCTCCGTGCCAGACGTGCTCGAAGGCCAGCAGGAACGCGCCGCCCCAGAGCAGCCAGGTGAGCCACTTCAGCTTTCTGCTGAGGGGGATCTTTTCGGTGGTCTCGCTGTGCTTGGGGGAGGATTTGACTTCGTGCTTCGCCTCCGCCTTTTCCACGGCGGTCACGACCACGGCTTCAGCCGCGGAAACTAATAAACATGCCATATTCGTTACCTCCATCATTGGAATTCCCCATGTGCGGGGCACACCTGTCTTCAGAGCAGGTGTTCCAACTGCTTCAGCTTCTTTAGTTTAGCATATCACGGCTCGTTTGACAAGATTTTTTTCACGTAGGAGATCGCGTTCTGAATCAGATTGGAGGTGCTGAAGTCCGACACCCCGGCGATGTAGTTGTCGCAGGAGTTGAAGGGGATCATGATTCGCATGGCCTCCGCCTGGGCGATGGCCTTTGCCATGGCGGGGGTGATCTCCCCCAGCATGGAATCGGCGATCACCATGCCCACCGGCCCAAGGATAATGTCCGCCCGGCGGCTGGCGACGAGGACGGAGTTCTCCCCGGTGGCGGCCTCGTCGGCCCCGGCCTTCAGCATGGCCGCCGTGGCGGCGCTGTTGGTGCCCACGGCAAGGATGTGGACCTCCGCCTCCGCTTCCCTGCGGATTCCGGCGATCAGCTGCTTTCCGAGGCCGCCCCCCTGGGCGTCGATGACCAGGATCACAGGCTTGTTCGAGCGTTTCATAGTTCTTTTCCTCCTCCGCGCCGCCCCGGCTTCCGGCAGAGCAGCTCTTTTAGATTGCAGACAGCCGAGCACACAGAAGAAATCGTCAGGTCCCACTCCCCTTTTGGCGCTCCGCCGCTCCGGGATAGAAACCGAGCTTCTTCATCTTCCTTTGCTCCCTTACTGTTTGCCGTCTTGCATGAATAACGCAGTCATCATACCATAGAAAAAGGCTTCAAGCAAGGAAAACTTTCCAAAGGAAAGGCTGACCGGAGCTTGTTCGGTCAGCCTTTTCTTTATAAGGTGCGCAAAAACGCTTCGATGAAGCTGGCTTCGAAGGCGTGGGCGGCGTCGTTGGGGTGGGTGTTGCGGGGATAGTCCACCGCCTGCTTCAGGAGGACGGTCCGCTTGACCGCCTCCGCGATCTCCGGATTCTGGGAGCGGATCATGGCCGGGCAGCGCTCGTCGCCGTTCAGATCCAGGAAGGGCAGGCCGTATTTTTTTGCCATGGCCCGCTGGACCTCCCGGTAGGCGGGGCGGTCGCAGCCATTGGTCACGAGAATGCCCAGATGGGCGAAGGGCCGGTGCTCGATCAGCCAGGGCAGGACTACGTTCCAGGCGCCGCAGTAGGTAGCGGCGGTATCATCGTCCGGGCTTCCCAGAGGGATGACGCCCTTGGGGTCCTCCCCGTCGCCGCCCTTGCCGTGCTCATGGTGGGAGTCGTTGATGCCCAGACGGAGGGTGATATAGTCCGCGTCGGCGGGGATGTTCTGATAAAAGCACGCCGCCTCCGGGTCCGTCAGGCTGTTGTGGAAGCTCCCGTCCGCCGGGAAGGCCAGGCAGCGGCCGCCCCGGTAGAAGGGGACCAGCTCCATGTGATTCCGGGCGGCGATGATGCAGGCCGAGTTGAGCTGCCAGCCCTTGTAGGGCCCCTCGGGGATCAGGCTGCCGGTGACGCCCTGGGTGAAGCTGTCGCCCACGGCGACCCACTTCTTTCCCCGGAGGACGTTGCCGGGTTCTGCCTCCGTGACGGCCTGCCGCCAGAGCTCCTCCACCGTCATGTCTGGCCTCCGAGGACCTGCTCCGCCTGGGCCGCGGCCTCATGAAACTCCACGACGGGGACGTCGGGATAGTCCGTCAGCTTGGGCAGGGGCAGAGTCTGCATATAGGCGTGCATGGCCTCGGCCACCCGCTTGCCGTTTGCCACGGCCTCCACCACGGTCCGGGCGCCGTTGACCGCGTCGCCGGCGGCAAAGACGCCGGGTCGGCTGGTGCGGCCGTCCTCGTCCACGGTCAGCAGGCCGCTGCGGCCGGTGTCGATGCCCCGGGTGGAGGAGACCAGATTGCTCTCCGCCTCCTGGCTGACGGCGATGATGACGCTGTCGCAGGGATAGAGCTTCTCGCTGCCGGCCACGGGGATGATGCGGCCCTCGGCGTCCACGCCGCTGTCCGCCAGAACAACGCCGTCCTCGCGAATCTCCATGGTGCACTTGTTCATCAGGAACTCCACGCCCTCCAGCTGGGCGTAGCTGGCCTCATACTGGCTGGCCTTGATCTCGCCGGTGCGGTTGACGCAGGTGACGAACTGGGCGCCGTTGCGCACGGCGGTGCGGGCGCAGTCCATGGCGGCGTTGCCCATGCCGATGATCATGACCCGGCTGCCGATACGGAAGGCCTCGGGGCTGGCAAGGTAGTTGATGGCGTAGCTCACGTGGCCCAGGCTCTCGCCCCGGATCTTCAGCTTCCGGGGCTTCCAGAGTCCGGCGCCCACAAAGACGGACTGGAAGCCGTCCCGCAGCAGGTCGTCGATGGTCAGAGCGGTGCCGATGTAGGTGTTGGGGCGGAATTTGATGCCCTTCAGCTCCAGATGGCGATAGGCGAAGTCGTCCAGCACGGAATCCGGCAGACGGAAGTTGGGGATGCCGTAGCGCATGACGCCGCCGATCTTGTCCCGGCTGTCGAAGATGGTGACGCCGTAGCCGTAGCGGGCCAGAATGACCGCGATGGTCAGACCCGAGGGGCCCGCGCCGATGACGGCGGCCCGGCGGCCGTTGTCCGGCTTGGGGCCCTTCACCATCTGATTGGCGTAGGTGGTGGAGATGTAGTTCTCGATCAGGGAGAAGTGGACGGGCGCGCCCTTGAGGCCCCGGACGCAGCTGCCCTCGCACTGGTGCTCGTGGTCGCAGACCAGGGAGCAGACCGTGGTGAGGGGGTTGTTCTCAAAGAGCATCCAGCCGGCGTCGTTGAGCTTGCCGGCCTTCAGCAGACGGATGACCTCGGGGATATTGGTGTGGATGGGACAGCCCTGCTGGCATCTGGGAATCTTGCAGCCCAGACAGCGGTTGGCTTCCTCCAGAACGTGCAGTGCCATAGTGTTCTCCTTTGCTTACAGGGCGAAGTACCGGGCGGCGTTCTTGTAGCAGACGCCCTCCACGATCTTTTTGAGGCTGGCGTCGAGCTTGGGATACTCGCCGTTCTCCACCCAGTCGCCGATCAGGTTGCAGAGGATGCGGCGGAAGTAGTCGTGCCGGGCATAGGACAGGAAGGAGCGGGAGTCGGTGAGCATGCCCACGAAGTTGCCCAGCAGGCCCAGGTTTGCCAGGGAGCGCATCTGATCCTCCATGCCGGACTTGGTGTCGTTGAACCACCAGGCGGAGCCGTGCTGGATCTTGCCGGGGATCTCGTCGGACTGGAAGGCGCCGATCAGGGTGCCCAGCTGCTCGTTGTCCGCGGGGTTCAGGGAGTAGACGATGGTCTTGGGGCACTCGCCGGTCAAGTTCAGGGCGGAGAGGAAGTTGGCGATGCTGCCGCCGCAGGTGGTGGTGCCGATCATATCGAAGCCGGTGTCGGGACCCAGACGGCGGTACATCCGCTCGTTGACGTTCCGCAGGCAGGAGTAGTGGAGCTGCATGGCGATGCCCAGCCGGTGATAGGCCTTGCCCAGGGCCATGAGCACGGCGGTCTGGTAGATCTCCGTCTCCTCCTGGCTCAGCTTCTCCCCTGCCATGGACTTCCGGAAGGCGGCGTCCGCCTGCTCCAGGGTGCCGGGGCGGTAGGGGATCTCGTCCAGGCCGTGGTCAGAGGCCCGGCAGCCCAGGGAGGCGAAGAACTCCAGACGCTGGATCAGGGCGTCGATGACCTCCTGGGCGGAGCAGAGCTCGGCCTTGCCTACGGAGGCGGCCAGCTTGGCGATGTAGTCGGCGAAGCCCTCCTTGTGGACGTTGATGGCCTTGTCGGGGCGGTAGGAGGGGCAGACCTTCACGCCGAGGGTCTTGTCCTCCGCCAGCTTCTTATGCCACTCCAGGCTGTCGATGGGATCGTCGGTGGTGCCGATGAAGGCCACGTTGGACTGCCGGATCAGACCGCGGACCGTCAGATTGGGGTCGGTCTGCAGCATTTCGTTGCATTTGTCCCAGATCTCCTTGGCGTTCTCCAGGGTCAGGGGCTTTTCGATGCCGAAGAACTTGTGGAGCTCCAGGTTGCACCAGTGATACATGGGGTTGCCGATGGCCATTTCCAGGGCCTCCACGAACTTCAGGAAGCGCTCGTAGGGGGGCTTGCCGCCGGTGATGTATTCCTCGGGCACGCCGTTGGAGCGCATGACGCGCCACTTGTAGTGGTCGCCGAAGTAGGTCCCGTCCGGGTTCTCGCCGCCCAGCCAGACCTCCACCAGATTGTGGAAGCGGCGGTCCTCGTAGACCTCCTTGGGGGAGATGTGGCAGTGGTAGTCCACCAGAGGCATGGCCTCGGCGTAGTCGTGGAACAGATGCCTGGCGGTCTCGGTCCGCAGCAGGAAATCCTTGTCCATAAAGTCTCTCATATTCGTACCTCTCATCGTTTGATGTCGAAATTCATATTCATCAGATTGCGGATGCTGTTCACGTCGTCGGTGATATTGCCGTCGCCGTGGATGGTGTGCTTGATGACGCTGGAGGCCACGGCGAAGTTCACCATATCCATGGGCTTGTAGCCGTGGAGCATGGCGTAGATCAGGCCGCTGGCAAAGGCGTCGCCGCCGCCCACCCGGTCGAGGATGTTGAAGGTGAAAAGGCGGCTCTCAAAGGTGTGGCCCGCATACCACATATAGGCCATGAGGCTGTTCTCGCTGCCGGAGTGGGCGTAGCGGACGTGGCGGGCGATGCACCGGAGGTTGGGATAGCGCTCCACGAAGGCCTGGAAGACCTCGTCCTGGGCCTCGTAGCTGGGCTGGAAGGAAAGACCGTCCTTCCAGTCGCCCTTGGCGTGGTCCTTCTCGTCCCGCCAGAGGTGGTAGGGCTCGATGCCGAAGAGCACGTCCACGTAGGGCAGACACTTGGTGCAGTAGTCCCGGGCCTCCTCCCAGGTCCAGAGCAGGGAGCGGAAGTTGCCGTCGAAGCTGATGGTCAGACCCAGCTCCCGGCCGGCCTCCATGAGCTTCAGGGTGAAGTCGGCGCAGCTCGGGCTCAGGGCCGGGGTGATGCCGCTCAGATGGAGCCAGTCGTAGCCCGCCAGAAGCTGCTTGGGATCGATGCCGGAGAAATCGAACTCCGTGATGGCGCTGTGGCGGCGGTCATAGGTGACCTTGCTGGGGCGGATGCCGTAGCCGGTCTCCAGATAGTAGGTGCCCAGCCGGTGGGTGGGGGTCTGCTCCGGCTCGGAGAGGATCACCGGCGTGCAGTGGACGTCGTTGGAGCGCAGCATGCGCACCGCGCTCTTGCCCAGGGAGTTGTTGGGGACAACGGAGAAGAAGGTGCTGTCCACGCCTAAGTTTGCCAGGGCCAGGGCGATGTTGGCCTCGCTGCCGCCGTAGCTGGCCTCAAACTCCGTGGCAACCCGGATCTTGCCGTAGTTGGGCGGGGTCAGGCGGAGCATGATCTCGCCGAAGGTGATGAATTTCTTGCCGCCGCTGCCCAGCAGCGGGTTGTGATGTTCCATAAAAGGCCGCTCCTTTCCCGGAAGGCGCAGGCCCGCGGATGGCCGCGAACCTGCGCCCTTTGCCTGTTTCTCAGCGCTGGATGCGGCCGGAGCCGTCGCCGCCGGCCAGCTTCTCCACCTCGGAGACCGTCATCATGTTGTAGTCGCCCTCGATAGTGTGCTTCAGAGCGGAGGCCGCCACGGCAAACTCCACCGCGGCCTGGGTGCCCTTGCCGCTCAGCAGGGCATAGATCAGGCCGCCGCCGAAGCTGTCGCCGCCGCCCACGCGGTCGATGATGCGCAGCTCGTACTTCTTGGAGAAGCAGTACTCGTCGGAGGCCACGTCATAGAGCATGGCGGACCAGCCGTTGTCGGAGGCGCTGTGGGACTCGCGCAGGGTGATGGCAACCTTCTCGAAGTGGAACTTCTCGGCCAGCTGCCGGGCCACGGACTTGTAGCCCTCGCGGTTGAGCTTGCCGCCGTAGATGTCGGTGGCCTCGGCCTCGATGCCGAAGACGTCCTTGGCGTCCTCCTCGTTGGAGATGCAGACGTCCACGTACTGGCAGAGCTCGGTCATGGCGGCCCGGGCCTGGTCACGGGTCCAGAGCTTGCCGCGGTAGTTCAGGTCGCAGGAGATCTTGATGCCCCGCTCCTTGGCGGCCTTGCAGGCCTCCTTGCAGATCTCCACCACGTTGGGACCCAGGGCCGGGGTGATGCCGGTGAAGTGGAACCAGTCCACGCCCTCGAAGATCTTGTTCCAGTCAAAGTCGGCAGGCTGGGCAAGCTGGATGGCGGAGTTGGCCCGGTCGTAGATGCAGACGGAGCCCCGCTGGGAGGCGCCCTTTTCGTTGTAGTAGATGCCCACGCGGTCGCCGCCCCGGACGATCAGGGAGGTGTCCACGCCGTAGCGCCGCAGGCTGTTGATGGCTGCCTGGCCGATGGCGTGGGCGGGGAGCTTGGTGACGAAGGCCGCGTCCATGCCGTAGTTGGCAAGGGAGACCGCCACGTTGGCCTCGCCGCCGCCGAAGCTGAACTCCAGGGTGTTGGCCTGGACAAAACGCTCATAGTTGAAGGGCTGGAGGCGAACCATCAGCTCGCCGAAGGTCACGATTCTGGACATAGTATTTCTCCTTCTTATTCGTTGTTATGGGGGATTCGATCATGGCCGCACCCGATCCACGATGGCGCGGGTCTGCTTGCACAGTTCAATGATCTTGTCCCAGTTGCCGTTGTCGATGTCCTCGGGCTTCACCATGTAGGAGCCGCCGCAGGCCGCGATGACGGGGCAGGACAGGTACTCCTCCAGGTTCTTCAGGCTGATGCCGCCGGTGGGCATGACCTTGAACATGGGGAAGGGGGCGCTCATGGCCTTGATCTTCGCCAGACCGCCGCTCTGCTCGGCGGGGAAGAACTTGACGACCTCATAGCCGTAGGGCAGGGCCATCTGGTACTCGGTGGGGGTGGTGACGCCGGGGAAATACTGGACGCCCAGGGCCTTCCAGGCGTCGGCCAGAATGTAGGAGAAGCCGGGAGAGACGATGAATTCCGCTCCGGCCTCCACGGCGGCCTTGGCCTGCTCCACGGTGAGCACGGTGCCGGCGCCCACGATCATATCGGGGCAGGCTTCCTTCATGGCGCGGATGGCGCGATCGGCGCCGGCGGCGCGGAAGGTGACCTCTGCCACGGGCAGGCCGCCCTCGCAGAGGGCCTTTGCCAGGGGGGCCGCGTCACGGTCCGGGTTGTTGAGCTTGATGACCGGCACCACGCCGATCTTCGCGATTCTGCTGTTGAGTTCGTTCATGAATGTGCCTCCTAATCGTTGTGTATCGTTTAGTTTGCTGCTTTTGGGGGCGGACTGCCCGCGCTACAGACTGTCGTACAGGTTTTGGATCTGTTCGCGGGACCAGACCGCGTTGTCGTTCGTCGTGTTCTCCAGAGTGGCCTGGAGATAAGGCTTGCGCTCCTTGATGAAGCGCAGGACGGCGCGGTAGTCCATCAGGCCGGTACAGGCGGCGACGCTTTTCAGATTGCCGTCGGCCGGGACGTAGTCCTTGATGTGGACCACGTCGATCCGCTCGGCCAGCTTGTCGATCATCTCCCCGAAGATTGTCTCTCTCCGGTCCAGATTCTCCGGGCAGAGCAGGTTTACCGGGTCGAAGATGATCCGCAGGTTTTTGCTTCGCAGCACGTCGATGACCCGCTTGGCCCGGTCCGCGTTATAGACGATGTGCTTCCACACCGGCTCGATGGCGACGCATACACCGAAGCGCTCTGCCGTCTCCACCACGGGGGCCAGGCCCCGGATGAAGGTATCCAGGGCCGCCTCGCCGTGGGTGAATTCATCGGTCTTGTAGGCGGCGTTGGGGCAGCCGGTCTCGGTGCCGACCACGGAGGCCCCCAGCAGGGAGGCAACGCGGATGTGGCCGAAGTAGCGGCTCTGGATCTTCGCCAGCTCCACGGGATCGGGGTGGGCCAGGTTCAGGTAACAGCCCAGGACCGCCACGTCCAGATTTCTGGACGCGAAGATCCGGCGGGTGTGCAGGGCCAGCCCCGGGTTCAGGGCCGCGTCGTCGAATTTGACGCCGGAGATGACCTTGGAGAAGGCCAGGTGCACGCAGGAAAAGCCCTCCTCCCGGGCCTTGTCCGCCCGGGCCTCCATGGTCTGAAGGGCGGGAGAGAGCCCCGCGTTGACGTCGTGCAAGCGAATTCCTAACTGTATCATAGGGCCTCCTTGGGCTCCTCCTGCTCCAGGCGCCGGATGCGCCGCAGGACGGGAATGGCGGCGAGAATGGAAATCACGCCGGTGGAAATGTTGCTGACCATCATGGTGACGCCCACAGCCTCGTAGCCCAGGCCCGACCATCTCTGCAGGGCCCAGAGCACGGGGATGCGGAAGAGAAAGATGCGGGTCATGTTCAGGGCCAGGGCGCTCTTGCCCATACCGTAGCCCAGCATGAGGGCGTTGACCGTGGAGTGGATGCCCAGGGTGATATAGCCCAGCATCTCCCAGCGGTGGATGTCCACGATCATGACCCGGAAGCTCTCGTCAAACTGCTGCTTGGACCGGGCGAAGACCGCGGCGATCTGATCGAGACAGAGACTGACGGCGATCAGACCGATCAGACCGATGAGCACGTTGACCAGCATGAGCCACCAGAAGAGCTTCCGCGTTCGCCCGTAGGCCTTCGCGCCGCGGTTCTGGCTGATCAGCGCCGAGGCGCCGTCCAGCATACCCGCGTGCCAGTTGGTGGTCAGACCGCCGATGTTGTTGGACACCCCCAGGGCGCCGGCGGTCAGGGGACCGTAGACCCCGGCCATGGAGTTGACCACCACCTTGCCCGCGGCGAAGAGCATCTTCTCCGCGGCGACGGGGTAGGACAGCTTCAGAATGGGGCCCACCGTCGCCCGGCGCAGCTCCGCGGCCCGGAGAGAGACCCGGAAGGCCCCCTCGTCCCGGGGCATGCGGAGCGCGGCGTATGCCAGCAGGAAGAGCTGGCTGATCAGCGTCGCCACGGCGATCATGATGACGCCGCAGTCCAGCACGTAGATGAACAGGGCGGACAGGCCCAGCTTGATGCCGATGACCGCCATATTCAGGGTCATGATCTGTTTGCTGTGGCCGCGGCTGCGCTCCACGGCGATGTAGACCGTGTTGAAGAAGCTCACCAGCAGCTCCAGCATGGAGACCCGGAAGTAGCCGGCTCCCACCTCGATCAGCGGCTCCGGGGTTTTCAGCAGCCGCAGGAAGGTGACCGGCACGTCGCGTACCTGTCCCTTCTTG
>CAMVKI010000016.1 GCA_947168005.1 uncultured Clostridia bacterium | reverse complement strand
ACTACTCCGGCATCGGCGCGGACAAGATGCGCGTGGCCTACGACTTCACCGCTCAAATCAACGGCGCCGAGACCGGCAACACCCGCACCTGGTCCGTCGAGGGCTACGTGGGCGAGCTCCGGAACGGCAATAACCAGCTCCAGATCAACGTCGCCAACGCGCTCCTCGCCTACGGCGACGCCGCGGCCGCCTACTTCGCCGCGCAATAACCCTGTAATCTTCCCGCATTCCCGCGGGATGATGATAACACCCTTTCAAGAAAGGAGGACCACCACATGAAGTTTGAGACCCCGATCGCTGAGATCGAACTGTTCGAGCTGCGTGACATCATCTCCACCAGCGGCGGCTCCGAGGAGCCCACCGAGACCACCGACGACACCACCGATTTCGACAGACTGAACGAGGGCAACTGCATCTACCACGATGCCCGCGACAACGACAACTGGAACAACTGCCTGTAATCGATGAATGTCCCTAAGCGGGGGCGGCACGGCTTTTGCCGTGCCGTTCCCCACCACACGGCCGGAGCCGGCTGCGGATTCAAAGGCAGTCCGGTTTCCGGCCGTACTCTATGAAAGAAACGAGGAACAACGCCATGCCAGCAGCCCCAAGAATGACTGAACTGCGCTTCCAGTGGAAGAAGCAGCGCGTCCCCTACGATATTTTCTATGAGCTGACCCCCCGCTGCACCTTTGACTGCAAAATGTGCTACGTGCACCTGACCCGGGAGCAGATGGGGGAGCGGAAGGAGCTTTCCACGGAGGAATGGCTCCGGATCGTGGACCGCTCCGTGAAGGAGGGCATGCTCTACTGCGTGCTCACCGGCGGCGAGTGTATGCTCCACGAGGGCTTTTGGCAGATCTACGAGCGGATTCTGTCCTACGGCGTCGTTCTCGCTGTCAATACCAATGCCTACGCGCTCACCGACGAGGATATTGCCCGCTTTGCGGCCAACCCTCCCGGCGGCATCCGCATCACCCTCTACGGCGCCTCGGAGGAGGCCTACGAACGCCTGACCGGACGCCGGGCCTTTGGCCGGGTGGTGGAAAACATCAAAAAGCTCAAGGCCGCAGGGCTGATCCCCAAGCTGGCCGCCACCCTGACCCCCTGGAATATGTCGGACTTCCCCGCCATGATGGTCCTTGCCAGAGAGCTGGGGCTCAGGCTGGGCTACACCTTCCATCTGACCGCCGCCAACAAGGACACGGGCCGCCAGTTTGAAGACTACCGGGGCACCCCGG
Organism: uncultured Clostridia bacterium; assembly: GCA_947168005.1. GTDB lineage: Bacteria > Bacillota > Clostridia > Oscillospirales > Oscillospiraceae > JAFRPC01. Next base: position 21,547 of record CAMVKI010000016.1, on the reverse strand, counting down.
AGGAGATCGCCCGGTGGGAGCTGGCCGGCTGGAAGGCTGTGGGGCGGGTCCCCTTTCAGAACGAGCCCATCACGGAGCTTCCCGCCCGGATGCCCGACGATCCCAATTCCGTGCGCCTGACCTGCGAAGCGGGTCGGGGCAGCTACACGGTCCACTGGGACGGCCGCTTCTCCCCCTGCCTGAACATTCCCACGGAGCTTCGGCTCCAGGATATGAGCTATGAGGAGGCCTGGGAGGCCGCGGGAAAGATGGTGGAGCGCCTCCCCATCCCCGTGGAGTGCCAGAGCTGCCGCCTGCGTCCTGTCTGCGCCAACTGCGCCCTGACCCGTCAGGATCAAAACGATCCCCAGCATTGCGATCCCTATCGCTGCGCCGTCACCGTCGCCCGCTGGAACGCGGGGCTGATCACCCTGCACCCCAAGCATGTCAACGACGCGCCGACGGAGGAGGACGACCCGGAGGAAATGGTCCACCAGGGCTGAAGCTCAGTATAAATCCCCGCTCGACCGGAGCGGGGATTTATTTATTCAAAGGGCTCGACGCGGACGCCCTGATAGTACCATTTCAGGATTTCCGCATAGTCGGCCCCCTCCCGGGCCATGGCCGCGGCTCCGGATTGGCTCATGCCCACCCGATGGCCCCAGCCCCGAGTGGTGAAGACCGCCTCGTCGACGCACAGCTCCAGGGTGAAGGCCGTAGAGCGCAGACCGAAGCATTTCCGGAGCTGTTTCCCGGTGAAGGGCCGCCCGCCCAGCTCCATCTCCGCCACCCCGCCGCCGGGGGTATAGCTGACGCTTCCGACCCAGCCGCCCAGGGCCTCGGGGAAGACGACGGCCCCGTCCAGGGCCTCCAGCGCGGCGCGGAACTCCCCCAGGGGAATCCGGGTCTCGTCGGTGAAGTGGGCGGCTCCCTCCTCGCCGGGGCTGTCCACAGCCCGGAGATAGGGCAGATCGCCGCCCCAGACCGCCGCTGCGTCCTCGGTCCGGCCGCCGGAGCAGGCAAAGAAGGTGGCCTCGATCAGCGCGCCGCCGCAGCGGATCACCAGACCGTCCGTGGCCCGGACCGCGGCCTCCGCCAGGGCCCGGTCCGCCGGGGCCGCGGCGGCGGGGTCCCGCCAGCCCTGGCAGCACCCGGAGGCGGTGCAGACCGCCGCGGTCTCGTGGCGGCGGTGCTCGTAACGGCGCAGGGCGTAGGTCCGGCTGGCGACGGCCTGGGCCTTGAGGGCCTCCTCCGGGAAGGAGAGGGGCATCTCCGCCAGCAGAACCCCGGTCAGATAGTCGTGGAGCTCCATGCTGACCAGCTCCCCCTCCGCGAGCACGGGCAGCAGGAAGCCCTCGTCGAAGCCCGGCTCCGGGGGCGTCGTCCCACGCGCTGTCTCCTCGGCGGGCAGGTCTCCCGGCGGGGACGGCGCCGGGCTCTCCGCTCCCTCGGCAAAGTCCGCCGTCCCGGCGGGGAGCTCCGCGGGGCTCCTGCCAAGGGACAAAAGCGCCAGGGCGGCCCAGAAGCCCGCAAGGAAAAGGGCCGCAAGCACAGAATTTTTCATTTTACCTCCTGTTTCTGGAAAACCATTGACGAAACGGTTTTTTTGTGTTAAAATAGACACTGGAAAGTTGGAGGCTTTCACCTCCCCAAACTCTATGCCGTTTCCAAGCGCCATAGAACCGTTTCCTTGCCCGAAGCAAATACCTGCTGAATTGGAGTGGAATGACTATGAAAACAAAAAAACCTGATATTTTCCTTGGCATTACCATGTGTATGCTGGTCCTGGCCGCAGTGCTCTGCATCGTGATCCTCTTTGTCCAGAATGACAGCAACAACGCCGCGACCGGCAATACCAATCCCCCGGTTGTCGATTCCAATACCCCTGTAAACACCGACAATATTTCCATGGATTCCAACGCCACCACGGAGCCCTCCGCGCCGATCCAAACGGAGCCCGTCACCCCGGTGGTTTTCGATCCCATCGACAGCGAGGGCCTCAAGGCGGCGCTGAACGACTCCCTGAACGGACTGACCAGCGAATGGCAGGTCATGGTCATCGACCCCTGGGACGACACGAAGGTCGGTTCCTCTGTGAACTGCAACGTGGATGACTGGATGACCGCCAACCGCATGACCCCTGTCTTCATCATGGGCACCGTCTTCCAGCAGGCCGCCGAGGGCAAGCTGACCATCGACGCGGTCCAGGCCGACCTGGAGGCCATGCTCGGCGGCGACACCTACGCGGCGGACCGCCTGACCGAACAGCTTGGCGGCGGCGACGCGGCCGCGGGCCGCGAGACGGTCAAGGCCTTTGTTGCAGCCAACGGCCTGCAGCTGGGCTTCAACCGGCCCAACACCGGCACTGCCGATAAGAAGAACTACGTCACCGCCCAGAAGGCCGCGGAGTTCCTGTCTCTGATCTGTCAGGGCAAGCTTGTCAGCAAGGAGGCCTCCGCCCAGATGCTGGAGCTTCTGTTCAGCAAGGCCAACAGCCAGGACATCGACACCGGCGTTGCCGGCGAGGGCGTCCGCGCCGGCTTCATCCACGACGTGGAGGACAAGGTCTGCATCTGCTCCATGGGCGTTGTCCAGACCAATGGCCGCAGCTTCGTCATTGGCATTGTGTGCAACAAGCCCGTCACCACCGACGGCGCCAAGCGCAAGGTCGCGGAGCTGATCGGCATCGCAAAGCCGTACTTCGAGAAATAATAACCGAGCTCAGAAATGTGGGAGGCGCTTCCCAGAGAACGCGCCTCCCTTTTTTCGTAAACCGAACTGCAATGAGCGCATAGCTCCAGGAGGAAAGCCTATGGACCCAAAGCGATTTCAGGACTATACCCGGCGGCTGGTGGACAGCTGCGGCAGGATCATCATCGGAAAGGACGAGGCCATCCGCCAGATCGTCGTCTGCTTCCTGGCAGGGGGGCACGTGCTGCTGGAGGACCTGCCCGGCACGGGAAAGACCATGCTGCTGCGGGCCTTTGCCCGCTCCATCGGCGGCGAATTCCGCCGCATCCAATTCACCCCGGACCTGCTGCCCTCGGATCTGACGGGTATCAACTTCTACAACCAGCCCGCGGGCAAATTTGAGTTCCGCCCCGGCCCCCTCTTTGCCAACGTGGTTCTGGCGGACGAGATCAACCGGGCCACGCCCCGGACCCAGTCCGCCCTGCTGGAGTGCATGGAGGAGCGGCAGATCACCGTGGACGGGGAGAGCTATCCGGTACGGAAGCCCTTCCTGGTCATGGCGACCCAGAACCCCATCGAATCCTACGGTACCTTCCCCCTGCCCGAGGCCCAGGTGGACCGCTTCTTCATGCGGCTGAGCCTGGGCTGGCTGGAGCGGGAGCAGGAGCTGGAGGTTCTGTCCCGGCCCGCCAGCCGGGTTCTGCTGGAGGAGATCACGCCTGTGGTCACCCTGGAGGAGACCGAGGCGCTGGCCGCGGAGGCCGCCGAGGTGGCTGTCTCCAGAGACGTGGCAGACTATCTCATGGACATCATCGACCAGACCCGCTCCAGCCAGACCGCGCTCTGCGGCGTCTCCACCCGAGGCGCCCTCTGCCTCTACCGGGCGGCCCAGATCACCGCAGCCATGGAGGGACGGAGCTACGTGATTCCGGAGGACGTCCGGAGAGAGGCCCTGCCGGTCCTGGGCCATCGGGTGGGCGCCGCCGCGGGCAGCGCCGCCGAGGGGGAAAAGGCGCTGCGGAAGATTCTGGAAACGCTTCCGGTCCCCCTGGAAGCCCTATGATCCCGCTCTATCTCTTTCTCCTCATCCTCTGCGTGCTTGCGATCCAAATCCGGCACGCGGACCGCTGCCAGAAGCGGCTGCACTATGAGCACGCGCTGGACCTGGAGCTGGCGGAGCCGGACCAGGTGATCACCCTGAGCTCCACCCTGCGCAACGTGGGGCGGCTGCCGATCTTCTACATCGATCTCATGGAATCGCTGCCGCAGGGGATTCACCCGGAGGAGGACGAGGACTGGTGCCGGCAAAATCTGAGAAGGATCAGTACGGGGTTCAGCACCAGCAGTCATCTCTATCTGCTTGGCCGCCGGAACTATACCCGCAGCTTCCGTTTTTCTCTGCCGGAGCGAGGCCGCTATTCCTTCGGTCAGTACTATCTGACGACGGGAGACTACCTGGGGTTGAACACCTCCAACCGGGAAGCCCCGATCAAGCAAAAAATCGTCGTGATGCCCCGCCGCTGGGAGGATCCGCGGACGGCTGTGACCCTGGGCGGTTATTTGGGCGAGCTCTCCGTGCGCCGCTTCCTCTTCGAGGACCCGGTGCTGACCATCGGCGTGCGGGACTACAGCGGAACGGAGCCCCTGAAGCAGCTTGATTGGAAGCAGACGGCCCGGACCGGCAAGCTCCAGGTGAAGAAGAACGACTACACCGTGGACGCCAATGTGACGGTGCTGCTCAACTTTTCGGGACTTCCCGCGGAGCAGGAGAGCTGCTACCGGATTGCCCGCACCGTCTGCGAGACCCTGGAGCGCCGCCGGGTTCCCTATGAGTTCATCGGAAACGGAGACCTCTTCGGGCCCCGGGGCGAGCTGAATTGGTACAGCGAAGGCTTGGGCGGCCAGCACTTCCGGACTCTGATGTATGCCCTGGGCCAGAGCCGGGGCGTGGTCTTCTATTCCTTTGCCGAGATGGTGGAGCGCTGTCTGCGCCGCCGCCGGAGGAGCTGGGGCTATATCGTGATCACGCCGCCTCTGCGGGAAAAGGATCAGGAGGCCTTGCGGGCTCTGCGCAGACTCTCTGAGACGGAGCCCTGTCTGCTGATTGGCAGAGCGGAGGAAGGGGGCGAGGCCGTATGAGCCTTGTGATCTTCACCCTCACCGCGTCGGGCCTGTGCCTCTATTTTGCCTTTGCCACGGGGATCGAGGCCTTCGCCCCCATGCATCTTGCCGCCTTGGCAGCGGTGCTTCTGGGCTCCGCCGCCTGTGCCTTCGGCTGCGGAGCCGCCCGGCGGGACCCGCGTCTGCGGCTTCCCTTTGTGCTGCTGCCGCCGCTGGCCCTGCTTCTGACCCACGGCTGGGTTCAGGCGCTGATTTTGGCGCCTGCCGTTCTCTACCCTGTGGCCATTCTGCTCAGCGGCCGCTTCTCTGTCAGCTATTCAAACTTCCGCAACCATATTCTTTGTTCCGGGCTCGCCTATCTCGCCTTTATGCTGATCCAGTTTCTGGTTGAAGACGACGTGCTCCCTGCGATGCTCTTCGGCATCGACAGTCTGGTTCTCGGCTTATTTACCCTGCGGCAGCTCCGCTTCGGGGTGAAAACCGGGCTGAAGCAAAAGGCCCTGGAGCTGTTGAGCCTTTCCGCTGTTCCCGCGGTCGTGGGGCTTCTGCTCCTCCTGGTCCGCCATGTGGGCGAGATCATCAACTGGCTGGGAAAACGGGTATTCTACCCCATGGGCCAGCTGGTCATGGGAGCAGCTGAATTGCTCAAAAGCGCTTCCTCGGAAGAAATCGCCTCCGAGACAGAAACAGCGACGGAGACGGTGGAGTCCACCGCCGCGGCGACCGAAGCGACCATGTCCCCCCCGAAGCCGGTTCCCCCCGGCGGAGAGAATGTGGACAAGATTGTTGTTGCCATTTTACTTCTGGCCTTCACGGCGGTTATGATCTGTTTGATCATCTGGATCATTCGCCGCCTGCGGGAGACCCGCACGGAGGAGGAGCCGGAGGCGTGGAAACAGCCGGAAACCGGGGACGACGGAAACAAGGTCCGGGCCAAGGAGAAGACGGAGCGATATTCCAACCGCCGCAGGGTGCGCCGGAGTTATGCGCAATATCTGGAGCTGCTCCAAAAGCGAAGCTTCTCCCGCCGGCCCCAGGACAACTCCGAGGATATTTTGGAGAAGACCCGGGCGCTTGCGTCGGAGGAGCCCGCCGAGGCCCTGCGCACGCTCTATATCCGGGCCCGCTATGACCCGGAGTCCGAGCTCACCGGCGCCGAGGTCCGGGAAGCCAGGCGCCTGCTCAAGGAGCTCCGGGAAGAGGAGCCGCGAAATAGGGATTAAGGATTAGGGATTAGGGTGTGTCTTACCCTAATCCCTAATCCTTAATCCTTAATCCCTCTCCCTTGTCCAACGCCGCCTGCGGGGGCGCTGAAGCCGCAGCCGCTCAAAAAACTCGCTCAGCAGGGCGGCGCAGTCCGCCTCCAGCACGCCGCCCTCCAGGGCGGGTCGGTGGTTGAAGGGGAGGGCGAAGAGGTTCACCACGGAGCCGCAGCAGCCGTTTTTTGGGTCCGGCGCGCCGTAGACCACCCGGGGGATTCGGGCGTTGACAATGGCCCCGGCGCACATGGGGCAGGGCTCCAGGGTCACGTAGAGGGTGCATTCCCAGAGCCGCCAGCCGCCCAGGGCTCTGCACGCGGCGTCGATGGCCTCCAGCTCCGCGTGGCAGAGGGCGTTCTTCGCCGTCTCCCGCCGGTTGCGGCCCTCGCCCACGATCCGCTCCCCCAGGGTCACCACGCAGCCCACGGGGACCTCGCCCTCCGCCGCGGCCTCCCGGCCCAGCTCCAGGGCCCGCCGCATGAAATCCCTGTCCTCCATTCGCGCACCTCCTCCCAATTTCCTTTCTATCCTATCGCATGGCCGAGGACATTACAAGGGGGAATTTGAAACTTTTTGAAAAAAATTCAGAAAAGGGCTTGTCAAGCCGGGAAGATTGTAATATAATGAGATGAATTTTCGGGGAGCCCTGCAACAGACGCCGCAGGACGCGCACGAGCGCCCGCCCCCGCAATGCAGGAGCTCTTTTTTGTGTGAAGGAAGTGCGATATGTCTACACCCAAGAAACCGACCAACCCCACCATCGAAGCTCTGGCTGGGCCCATCACGGCCCTGGTCGCCAAGGGCAAGAAGGAGGGCATGATTCAATCCTCTGAGCTGAATAACGAGCTCTCCAAGATCCCCTGCACCCCGGAGCAGATCGAGCAGGTCTACGAGACCATCGAGTCCATGGGCATCCAGATCCTCGGCGCTGAGCTGGAGCTGGACGACGACCCCCTGGACCTTCCCCCCGGAGAGGTTGAGGAAGAAATCATCGACCCCGTGGAGCTCGCCGCAGAGTATAATCTGGACGACCCCGTTCGCATGTACTTAAAGGAAATCGGCCAGATCCCCCTGCTCACCCCCGAGGAGGAGATGGAAATGGCCCAGAAGGTCTCCGAGGGCGACAAGGAGGCCAAGAAGCAGCTGACCGAGGCCAACCTCCGTCTGGTGGTCTCCATCGCCAAGAAGTACTCCGGCCGCGGCCTGCACATCCTGGACCTGATCCAGGAGGGCAACACCGGCCTGATTCGCGCCGTGGACAAGTTCGACTATACCAAGGGCAACAAGTTCTCCACCTACGCAACCTGGTGGATTCGCCAGGCCATCACCCGAGCCATCGCGGACCAGGCCCGGACCATCCGCGTCCCCGTCCACATGGTGGAGGTCATCAACAAGGCCACCCGCTGCAACCGCAAGCTGGTGCAGGAGCTGGGCCGCGAGCCCACCCTGGAGGAGATCGCCGACGAGCTGGGTCTGCCCATCGAGAAGATCATCGAGGCCAACCGCACCGCCGCCGACACCCTCTCCCTCGACACCCCTGTGGGCGACGAGGAGGACACCACCATCGGCTCCTTCGTGGAGGACGACAACACCCCCGGCCCCGCCGAGTCCACCTCCAACACCATGCTCCACGAGGCCCTGGCGGAGATCCTGGACACCCTGACCCAGCGGGAGGCCGACGTGCTGCGTATGCGCTTCGGCATGTACGACGGGCGGAACCACACCCTCGAAGAGGTGGGCCAGAAGTTCGGCGTCACCCGGGAGCGCATCCGCCAGATCGAGAACAAGGCCATCCGCAAGCTCCGCCACCCCAGCCGCGCCAAGAAGATCAAGGACTTCTACTGCTGATTCTGTCCCGGCGTTTAACGCACCCAAAAGAAAATCCTCCTTGCGGGAGGATTTTCTTTTGGGTGCGTTGCTTGTTCTGCGTTAGACGGGATTATTCGTCCAGGCACTTGCCTTCCATGCAGCGGTAGAGGTAGAGGACGAAGGTCTCACGCAGGACTACGGTGCTGCGGGCGAAGAGGCCGTCCTCGCCGCACTCGATGCCCTTGTCGTAGGCCCAGAGGGCGGGCGCCTCGTACCACTTGCCGGGGGCTACGTCGGAGAAGGGGTTCTCGATGCCTTCGATGGAGGGCTTGTCGGCCCAGGCATAGAGGAGAGTCAGAATTTCGCCGCGGTTCAGCTCGTTGTTCGGGCGGAACGTGCCGTCCTCATAGCCGCTGACCAGGCCCTCGCTGTAGGCCCACAGGACGTACTTGGCGTACCACTTGCCGGGCTTGATGTCGGAGAAGGGATTCTCGAAGTCGGCCTCGTTGATCTCCGGCTTGCCGCTGACGGTCCAGAGGAAGGTGGCCGTCTCGGCCCGGCTCAGGCTCTTGCCCGTGCCGAAGTGGGTCTCGCCGCAGCGCCGGCAGGTGTAGAGAATCAGGCCGGCGTTGGTGCAGCCGGGCGCGGCGGTCTCCGCGCCCTCGTCCCAATCGTGGCCCAGGGCCTCGGTTTCAAAGAAGCGGGAGTCGCTGAAAATCTGATCCTCATAGCTGGCGGTGGCGATATAGGCGGAGGTGCCGGGGTTCAGGCAGTCCGGCTCCGAAATCAAGCTCGTGATTTCGGCCTCCAGGGTCATTACGTCGCCGCAGCGGGAGCAGGTGACGGTGACGGAGGCGCTGCTGTAGTTCTCCTCGTCCCAGGTCCAGATCGCGCTCTCCGCGTCGTAGTCGTGGCCCAGGGCGGGCAGCTCGACGGTCTGGGCGTCGCTGTAGGTCTCGTCCCGGAAGACCACGGCGGGCTCGGAGACGCCGTTCACTTCCCCGTCGCCGGTCCCGCGGCTGCCGTTCAGGGTCCCGGCGGGCGCAGGCGCGGCCTGGGTCATGGCGGGGAGCTTCTCCGCGGCGGCGGCCTCAGCCATCAGCATGGCGCCGATGCCGGTGGTGTCCAGGGGGATGAGGTTGACGTCGTAGTTGTCGTCATACAGGGTGGTCAGGGCGGTGATATTGGAGAAGCCGGCCACCAGGACGGCCTGGGCGGTATCGGAGTTCAGATCCACGAAGTAGATCCGGCGGTTGTTGGTGTTGGCGATCAGCAGGCTGTAGAGCTCCTCGGTCTCCACCACGGACATGGACATGTAGTTGGCGCCGAAGGTCCCTGCGGAGCTGGACAGGCCGGAAATCGCGGTGGCAGTGGAGGTGGAGAGCACCAGGTTCAGCATGGGATCTCCGGTCTCCTCGTCGATGCCGATGGGCTCCTCCTCGTCCGGCGCAATCATGGCGGAGAGGAGCTGACCGCGGCGTCAACGTTGGCGAGGCCGGCGCCCTGCTTCAGCAGGGAATCGTAGTAGTCGGAGTCCTCCTCAAAGACGGGGAACGCCGTGGACATCAGAATGCTCAGGGCGAAGGTACGCAGGGAAAGTCCCGTCTTCTCCCGCAGGCCCTTGTCCGCGTAGTACTGACCGACGACGGCGCTCAGACCGGTGATCTGAGGGGCCGCCATGGAGGTGCCGGACATGTACTCATACTGGTCGTGGCCGCCGGAATAGCCGCCGCCGGTGGCGTTCCGGTGGTAGCCGTTCAGGGAGTAGACCGTGCCGCCGGGGGCGGTAATCTCGGGCTTCAGCTCCAGGGTTCCGGGGACGCCCCAGGAGGAGAAGCTGCTCATCTCATAGTACTGCATCGGGGTCTTGTTGTCGGTGCCGCCGATTTCGATGGTGCCGGTGTAGTAATCCATGGTGCCGGGCTGGTTGTTGACGATGATCGTCGCCGCGGCGCCGGGCGCAATATACGGGTGGAATGGCAGCGGCGTCCACACACAAAAGTGCATGATTATGTACTGAACGTATGTGCAATATGTGACTTGCTCATACTGCGCAAAACTTCTGAACGTCCGATCTAATCTTATATATATTCTGCATAATAGGCATTGGAGCCGGTATCTATGCAATTATTTAACCACAAATGCATACTTTTGTCAACAAAAAAAGCAAGATCCGGAAAACCGTCTCCCGCGCTCCGCCCGGCTCCCGCGGAATTGTAGTTGACAGTTCATCCAAAATATGGTTAAATATACACAACAACAGTTCTGTTGTAATCTTTGCTTGAAAGGAGAATCCCCATGAAGCGCATTCGCAAAAGCATGCTCTGTCTGCTGCTGTCCCTGGCGCTGGTCCTCTCCGTAGCCGGACCGGCCTTCGCGGCGGACGGCGACCCGGCGCAGCCCAGCGTGAGCTGGGAGCTGGTCTCTACAGGCAGGGCGACCCCCATCACGCCCGGCGTCAGCAAGACCGCGGAACCGCAGCGAGATCCCGGCGAGCTCGTCCGCGTGTCCATCGTCCTGGAGGACGCCTCCACCCTCGGCAAAGGCTACTCCACCCGAGGCATCTCCGCCAATCCGGCTGCCATGGACTACCGCGCCGCCCTCAAGGCGCAGCAGCAGGCGCTGGCCGAACGCATCTCCGAGCAGGTCCTGGGCGGCGAGCCCCTGGACGTGGTCTGGAACATCACCCTGGCGGGCAACATGATCTCCGCCAACGTCCCCTACGGCAAGCTGGACGCCATCCGGGCCCTGGAGGGCGTCAAGTCCGTCGCTCTGGAGGCCCGCTATGAGCCGGACCGCACCGAGGACGAGGGCGACCAGCCCAATATGTACCGTTCCGTTCTCCAGACCGGCACCGACAAGGTCTGGGCCGCGGGCATCACCGGCGCGGGCTCCCGCCTGGCCGTCATCGACACCGGCATCGAAAAGGATCACATCTCCTTCTCCGCCACCGGTCTGGAGCACTCCCTGCAGCTCCACGCCGAGGCCGCCGACCAGAGCTACGAGGACTATCTGGCCGGGCTGAACCTGCTGACGGCGGAGGAGATCGCCGCCAAGGCCGAGCAGCTGAACGTCAGCATCGACCCCGCCGCGACCTACCTCAGCACCAAGATCCCCTACGCCTACAACTACGTGGACAGCGACTACGACATCACCCACCGGAACGACAGCCAGGGCAACCACGGCTCCCACGTGGAGGGCATCGCCGCGGGCAACATGTACGTGGTCAGCGGCAGCGGCTTCGCGGAAGCCGCCAACGGCAGCAACAAGATCAAGGGCCAGGCCTACGACGCCCAGATCCTCACCATGAAGGTCTTCGGCAAGAACGGCGGCGCCTACGACTCCGACTACATGGTCGCCATCGAGGACGCCATTGTGCTGGACGCCGACTCCGTGAACCTGTCCCTGGGCTCCGCCGCGCCGGGCTTCACCACCAGCCCCGAGTACCAGAGCATTCTGGACAGTCTGGCCGAGAGCGACACCGTGGTCTCCATCTCCATGGGCAACGCCTACCACTGGTCCTACGCCGCCGGCGGCCCGAGCCGGAACCTCTATTACGACGACGCCAACTACTTCACCGGCGGCAGTCCCGGCTCCTTTGCCAACTCCCTTGCCGTGGCCTCCGTGGGCTCCGGCAGCGTCAACGCCAACGACCGCTACAGCATGAGCGGCTTCTCCTCCTGGGGCGTGCCCAGCGATCTCATCCTAAAGCCCGAGATCACGGCCCCCGGCGGCAGCATCTACTCCGTCAACGGCAACAACACCACGGGCTACACCTCCATGTCCGGCACCTCCATGGCGGCGCCTCAGGTCACCGGCATCGCCGCCCTGTTGGCCCAGTACATCCGGGAGAACGGCCTCGCCGCCGAGGGACTCAGCACCCGGCAGCTGGCCCAGAGCCTGATCATGTCCACGGCCGTGCCCATCCACATGACCAACAACAACTACATCTACTACCCCGTCATCCAGCAGGGCGCCGGTCTGGCCCGGGTGGACAAGGCCGCCGCCGCCAAGACCTACGTGCTCATCGACCCGGAGAGTCTGCCCGCCCGGGCGCCCCTCTCCGCCAAAACCAGCGTGCGGGACGGCAAGGTCAAGGCGGAGCTGGGCGACGACCCGGAGCGGGTTGGCGTCTACAGCTTCGCCTACACGCTGAACAACCTCACCGACGAGCCGGTGATCTACGAGCTGGGCGCGGATTTCTTCACCCAGAACATCACCGGAAGCGGCAACAGCCGGGCCAGAGCCCAGACCATCGTGATGCTGAGCGCCGGCCTGAGCTGGACCGTGGACGGCCAGCCCATCGACCAGGTCCCGCCCGAGGGTCTCTTTGACCTCACCGGCGACAACAAGGTAGACGAGCTGGACGCCCAGGCCGTTCTGGACCTCTGCGCCGGGCTCATCGAGGAAATCCCCGTCAACCCGGACAAGGCGGACGTGGACGCCGACGGCGACGTGGATACCTACGACGCCTATCTGATCCTGAAGGGCCTGGCCGACGCAGCGGGCTCCGACAAGAACTACGTCACCGTTCCCGCCGGGGGCTCCGTCAAGGTCGGCCTCAGCTTCGACCTGAAGGACAGCATCTCGAACTATGACTACAACGGCAACTACGTGGAGGGCTACGTGAACGCGAAGGAAGTCACGGGCACCGGCGACAAGGGCGCGGATCACTCCATCCCCGTCGTCGGCTACTACGGCTCCTGGACCGACTTCTCCATGTTCAACAAGGGCTCCTATCTGGCCTACAAGTTCGGCGGCGAGACCCGGAACCCCTACCTCAACAGCGTCCTGGGCTCTGACACCGCCCGCGCCCTTCAGACCTTCCTGCTCCGCTATGCCGGTCAGGAATTCGGCACCCCCATCGGCGGCAACCCGGTGGTGAACGAGAACTACTACGACGAGAACCGCAACGCCATTGCCCCGGCCTTCGGCGACGAGATCTTCTCCTTCCACTACTCCGCCATCCGGAACGCCGCGGCCTCCCGCTTCCGCGTCATGGCCGAGGGCCAGAGCGAGCCTCTGTACGAGCTGGTGGCCGGCAGCGCCAACGGCGCCTACTACAACTCCAACGACGGCTCCTGGTACAGCACCAACGCCATGCCGGACATCAACTACTTTGTCCCCGTCGAGGTGCCCAACAACACCAAGCTCACCCTGAGCTTCGAGCTGGCCCCCGAGTACTACCTCAAGGCCGACGGCAGCGTGGACTGGGAGGCCCTGCACAGCGGCGCCAAGGTCAGCCTGCCCGTCACCGTGGACAACGAGGCGCCCACCATCGAGGACGTCTCCCTGGCGACCAGCGACATGAGCGGCAGCCAGCGCCTGCTGGTCAGCGCCCGCGACAACCAGTATATCGCGTCCTTCCGCATCCTGAAGGAGGACGGCACCGTCCTGCTCAGCCAGGGCTCCGATCGGAACGCCGCGGCAGGAGCCGCCTACAGCGCCGCCTGTGATCTGACCGACGACACCCAGCACTATCTGGTGGAGGTCACAGACTACGCCCTGAACGTGGGCACCTACCGGCTGAACCTGAACAAGGAGGAGCTGGAGGATCCCGATATCACCATGACCCTGGACAAGACCGAATTTGAGATCATCGGCAAGAACAGCGTCCAGCTCACCGCTGCCATCTCTCCCTGGGGCGTGACGGACAGCGTGACCTGGGTCAGCTCCGATCCCGCCGTCGCCACGGTCAACGGCCGCGGCATGGTCACCGGTGTGGAGACCGGCACCGCGATCATCACCGCCACCTCCACGGCCTACCCCGAGCTCTCCGCCTCCGCCACGGTCCACGTCCGCTTCATCGAGAAGACCCTGAACGGCGTCGTCTGTGACGAGAACGGCGCGGCCTACGTCATCGAGTTCAATATGCGCGGGCTGCCCGAGTACACGAAGCTCCACGAGGAGCCCCTCTCCGACTGGGTCTATGAGACCGCCATCGACAAGAACGGCACCGTCTACGTCTCCACCTACGACGGCTCCAACCAGTCCCCGCTCTACACCCTGGATCTGGAGACCTTCGAGCTGACCCAGCTCGGCACCGGCAGCTCCCGGACCTACTACACCGACATCGAGGCCCCCGGCGACGCCCTCTATGGGCAGAACGTCCTCCTGGGCGTCTACAACACCAACCTCTACACCATCAACAAGGCCAACGGCAGCCGGGCCTCCCAGATCTCCATGCGGAACTACACCGGCACCGGCGCTCTCGTCGGCATCTCCTACTACAAGACCGAGGAGAACGTGGACCACTACTTCCTGCTGACCGCGAGCGGCCAGGTCTATGACGTGAGCCTGACCGTATACAACAACGCCGTGGCCGTGGTCGGCGCCGAGCAGGTGCTGAACTTCGGCTACACCGCCGACACCACCTACTGGCAGGATCTCTACTTCGACGGCGCCAGCCTCTTCTGGAGCCGCATCGACCTGGGCATCAGCCGGGTGGATCTGATCATGGCCGAGAACTTCGTGACCAACGGCGCGGAGTCCCAGATCATCCGGGCCGGCTCCTTCGCCGTGGACGTCTGGCCCGTGGGCGGCCTCTTCGAGCTGTCCAAGGTGCCCGGCTACACGCCGCCCGCCCCGGACCCCGATCCGGAGCCTGATCCCGAACCCGATCCCGAGCCTGATCCCGAACCCACCGAGGCCGTCGGCTCCCTGAATGCCGTGACCCCGGAGCCCGAGGAGGCCTCGACGGGCAAGACCGTCAAGATCAACGCCGACGCGCCCACCACCAACGGCCTGATCACCGTCAGCTACCCCGAGACCGTCAGCTTCGTCTCCGCTGAGAGCGACGCCCTGAAGGCCGTCAAGGCCGGGGAAGGGACCGTGGTCCTGGCCTACGCCATCGAGACGCCCATCGAAACCGGTGAGCTCGTGGCCCTGCTGACCTTCACCGACGACAGCGTGGGCGAGGTCAATATCACCACCACCGAGCGGAACGACGCGCATATCGAGGAGAGCGTGACCGTGGTGCTGGGCAGCGAAGCGCCCCCGGCGCCGCCCGAGCCCAGCTACGAGGGACCGGAATGGGTCTGGTCCGACGATTACTCCATGGCGAACGCGGTCTTTACGCCGGACGACAGCTCCGAGGAGCTGGTCCTGGCCGCGGAGCTCAGCGTGGAGACCACCGGTGCCACCTGCACCGAGGACGGGCAGACCGTCTACACCGCCGCCGTGGTCTTCCGGGACGAGACCTACACCGACGTCAAGACCGTCGAGCTGCCCGCCCTGGGTCACGACTACGACGCGGAGAGCGCGATCTGGACCTGGGACGAGGAGAACTACAGCAGCGCCTCCGTCACCGTCACCTGCTCCCGCTGCGGCGACGTAATGACCCTGGAGGCCGAAATCACGAGCTTGATTTCGGAGCCGGACTGCCTGAACCCCGGCACCTCCGCCTATATCGCCACCGCCAGCTATGAGGATCAGATTTTCAGCGACTCCCGCTTCTTTGAAACCGAGGCTCTGGGCCACGACTGGGACGAGGGCGTGGAGACCGCCGCGCCCGGCTGCACCAACGCCGGTCTGATTCTCTACACCTGCCGGCGCTGCGGCGAGACCCGCACCGAGGCCCTGGACGCCCTGGGCCACGATCCCCAGCCCGTGGAGGCCGTGGAGCCCAGCTGCACCGAGCCCGGCACCACCGCCGGCTCCGTCTGCGCCCGCTGCGGCGCAATCCTGGAGGGCGTGGAGCCCATCCCCGCCAACGGCCACAGCACCGTCATTGACGAGGCCGCTGCCCCCAGCTGCACCGAGCCCGGTCTGAGCGCCGGCGCCCACTGCTCTGTCTGCGGCGAGGTCCTGGCGGAGCAGGAGCCCATCGAGGCCCTGGGCCACGAGCCCGAAATCATCCCCGCCGTGGAGCCCAGCTGCACCGAGCCCGGCTCCACCGCCGGCAGCGTCTGCGCCCGCTGCGGCGAGGTGCTGGTTGAGCCCGAGGAGATTGAGCCCCTGGGCCACGATTACGAGGCCACAGTGACCGCGCCCACCTGCATCCTGCCCGGCTTCACCACCTACGTCTGCGCCCGCTGCGGCGACAGCTGCGTCGGCGACGAGGTCCCGGCCCTGGGTCACAGCTACGGCGAGCCCTCCTGGACCTGGTCCGAGGACAACAGCCTGGCTCTGGCCACCTTCCTCTGCCCGGTCTGCGGCGACGCGAAGATCTGCATCGCCGAGATCTCCGAGGAAGTGAGCCTGGAGCCCGCGCCCCACGTCCCCGGCGAGAAGAAGCTCACCGCCTCCGTCGTCTTCAACGGCGTCACCTATACCGACGAGAAGCTTGTGCCCATCGAGGCGACCGCCCACGACTGCCCCTGCGCCCTGTTCGAGGATATGCCGGAATACGGCACCCCGGAGCACGAGGCCATCGACTGGGCCTACGTCAACGGCATCACGACGGGCATGGACGAGACCCACTTCGGCACCGGCACGACCCTGACCCGGGCCCAGACCGCGGCCTTCATGTGGGCCGCCAACGGGAAGCCGGAGATCGACGAGGCCGACTTCGCCAATCCCTTCAGCGACGTCAAGCCCGGCAAGTGGTACACCAAGTACGTGCTCTGGGCCGCCGACAAGGGACTGGTCAGCGGCTACTCGGACGGCAGCTTCCGGCCCAGCGGCACCCTGAACCGGGGCGAGATCCTGACTCTCCTCTACGCCATGGCAGGCAAGCCTTCCGTGGCAGGCATCGAGAATCCCTACTCCGACGTGGCCCCCGGCAAGTGGTACGAGGCGCCCGCCCTCTGGGCTTACGACGAGGGCATCGAGTGCGGCGAGGACGGCCTCTTCGCCCGCAGCACCGTAGTCCTCCGCGAGACCTTCGTCCTCTACCTCTACCGCTGCATGGAAGGCAAGTGCCTGGACGAATAAGCGAACCCGGATAAACATATCCCCGGACCCATCCGGGTCCGGGGATATGAAAAAACCGCCCTCGGCTTCGGCCGAGGGCGGTTGGCGTTTTATCAGTCTTCCACGTAGGGGAGCAGGGCGATCTGACGGGCCCGCTTGATGGCCACGGTGAGCTGGCGCTGATGAGCGGCGCAGGTACCGGTGGTGCGGCGGGGCAGGATCTTGCCGCGCTCGGAAGTGAAGCGCTTCAGCTTCGCGGTGTCCTTGTAGTCAATGCTGGTGACCTTGTCCACGCAGAACAGGCAAACCTTCTTGCGCTTGTGGGGTCTGACTCTGGATTCGTTCGCCATGAGAGGATCCTCCTTCTTTCAGTCTTGTAGAAAAATTCAAGTTAGAACGGCAGCTCGCTGTCGTCGTCCTCCAGCATCGCGAAATCGGATGCGGCGGGGGCGGCGGGAGCAGCCGGCGCGGCGTAGCCCTGGTTGGGGGCGTTGTAGCCGCTGTTGGGCGCGGCGTAGCTGTTGTCGTTGTAGGAGCGGTTGTTGTTGTAACCGTTGTTCCCACCGGCGTAGCTGCTGCCGTTGTAGGAGCCGGAGTTGTCGTTGTCGCGCTTGGAGTCGCCGAAGTAGACGTTTTCCGCCACGACCTCCGCGTTATACCGCTTGTTGCCCTGGTTGTCGGTCCACTTGCGGATCTGCAGGCGTCCGGACACCACGGCCATGCGGCCCTTGGAGAAGTATTTGGTGACGAATTCGGCGGTCTGGCGCCACACCACGACGTCGATGAAATCCACGCCGCGCTCACCGGTCTCCCGGTTGGGGATGTCATGATCCACAGCCAGGGTAAAGGTTGCGACGGGGATGCCGGCCTGGGTGCGCCGGAGCTCCGGATCACGGACCAGACGGCCCATGAGAACGATGTGATTGAGCATATTACTCCTCCACGACGGTGATCAGGGAGCGCATGATGCCCTCGGTGATCTTGAACACGCGGTCGAGCTCAGCGGGCAGCTCGGGCTTGCTCTCGATGTTCATGAGCACGTAGTAGCCTTCGGGCTTGTCGTTGATGAGGTAGGCCAGCCGACGCTTGCCCCACTCCTCGATATTGGTCAGAGTACCCTCTGCCTCCACCAATGCCTTGAATTTTTCCACGAGGGCCGCAATACCCTCCTCGCCCAGATCGGGGTCGATGATGTAGAGAACCTCGTACTTCGCGGAAATCTTTGCCATGTGTTTGCACCTCCTTTTGGTCTGTCGGCCGCTGATTCCCTCAGCGGCAAGGGGATTGTTGCTTGTCTCGCAAGCCGTACTATTTTATAGGAAAAATTACCGTTTGTCAATACCTTTTTTATGTTTTTTCAAACTGCTTCTCCAGCTGTTGGCTGAATTCGATGGCGGCGTTGTAGCCCAGGCGCTTCTGGCGGTTGTTCATGGCGGCCACCTCCAGGATCACGGCGAGGTTCCGGCCGGGGCTGACGGGGATGGTCACGCAGGGAACCTTGACGCCCAGCAGGTCCACGAAGTGCTCCTCCAGGCCCATGCGGTCGTAGTGCTTGCCCATCTCCCAGGGCACGATGTCGATGACGAGGTCCACCGGGGTCTCCTCCTTGACGGCGCCCATGCCGAAGAGCTTCGCCACGTTGATGACGCCGATGCCCCGGAGCTCGATGTAGTTGCGGATCAGCTTGGGGGCCTTGCCCACCAGCTGGGAGGAGGAGGTCCTGCGGATCTCCACGGCGTCGTCGGCAATGAGCCGGTGGCCGCGCTTGAGGAGCTCCACGGCGGTCTCGGACTTGCCCATGCCGCTCTCACCGGTGATGTAGACGCCCTCGCCGTAGACCTCCATCAGCACGCCGTGGCGGGTGATCCGGGGAGCCAGGGCGCTTTTGAGGTAGGTGATGAGGTTGGAGATGACGTAGGAGGTGGTCTCCTGGGCCAGAAGGATGGTGATGTTGTGCTTCTTTGCCATTTCGATGCACTCCGGGTGGGGCTGCTGCCCCCGGGAGATCACCAGGGCCGGGATCTGGTAGGCAAAGAGCCGGTCGAAGATGACCAGCCGCTCCTCCGGGCTCTTGTCGTCGAGGAAGGTCATCTCCACATAGCCCAGGACCTCCACCCGCTGCTTCTCAAAATGGGTGAAAAAGCCCGTCAGGGGCAGGCCGGGCCGGGAGACCTCGTCCACGAGGATGCGAATGTCCTCGTAGTTCGTGGCCCGGTAGGCAATGGAGAGGTTGAACACCTCCGCAAGCTGGCTGAGGGGAACGCTGTAATTTGTCATAGCTTACCTCCAAGGGTGTATTTCACGGAGTATCCGGACAGAAACTCTGCAAAAATAATGATTTTTCATATTATACCGCAAGACGCGGCCTTTTGCAATGCGAAAAATTTTTTGCGAAAGTACTTGACAGGGGGGGCGGTTGTGGTATAATAGGCGCACAATCTCATATTGCTCTTGAGGGAGTAGTACCGCGGCAGGGCCGCGGAGGCGGTTCGCCAGCACGCGGGGTTCCCCGCCGGGCCGCCTTGAAATGCGAGACTCATGTACGGTCCGTCGTACATGGGTTTTTTTCGTAGGGGCGGCCATTGGCCGCCCGCCCGAGGCAGAAAGCTGCCCGGGCCGCCGCCCGTGATCCCACGGGAAAAGAGAAAGGAGTATTTCAAATGACCAAACTGATCTTCGCCGCAATCGTCCTCTGCGCGGGCGTCGCCGCCCACGCGATCCTGAAGGGCAAGGGAAAGAAGACCCTGGCCGCCCTGCTGATGGCAGCCGCCGTGATCGTCTGTCTCGGCTCCGTCGTCTTCTCCTGCGTCCAGACCGTTCCCACGGGCCACACCGGCGTGGTCACCACCTTCGGCCGGGTGGAGAACACCACCCTGGACTCCGGCGTCCACTTCGTCCTGCCCTGGCAGAACGTGGTGAAGATGGACAACCGGGTCCAGAAGCAGACCGCCGAGCTGTCCTGCTTCTCCTCCGACATCCAGGAGGTCAACCTGACCTACACCGTCAACTACCAGATCAAGAAGTCCGACGCCCAGACCATCTATCGCACCATCGGCGTAGACTACTATCAAACCGTGATCCAGCCCTGCATCACCGAGTCCGTCAAGGTCGTCACCGCCCGCTACACCGCGGAGCAGCTGGTGGGCAAGCGCAACGAGCTGGCCGCCGCCATCGAGGAGGACCTGACCGAGAAGCTCCTGAACTACAACATCGAGCTGGTCTCCACCTCCATCGAGAACATGGACTTCACCGACGCCTTCACCGACGCCGTGGAGGCCAAGCAGGTGGCCCAGCAGAACAAGCTCCGGGCCGAGACCGAGGCCGAGCAGAAGGTCATCGAGGCCCAGGCCGCCGCGGAGGTCCGCAAGGTCAACGCCGACGCGGAGGCCTACGAGGTCCGCGCCAAGGCCGAGGCCGAGGCGGAGGCCAACCGCATGATCTCCGAGTCCCTGACCCAGGAGCTGATTCACTACACCTACGCTCAGAGCTGGAACGGCAAGCTGCCCACCGTCATGAGCGGCAGTGAAAACAGCATGATCCCCGTCCTGGACGTGAACGAGCTGCTGCCCGAGGAGACAGTCCCCAACGAGGAGTGACAAAAAGCCTTCCCCTTGAGGGGAAGGTGGCGCGAAGCGCCGGATGAGGTGGTGTCCCGACAATCGGGCGCTCCCCCTGTAGGGACGGCACTCTGCCGTCCGGTTCGCGGAGCGAACAATCGCCCGCAGGGCGATCAGACGGGGGAGTTACTGAAAAATGAATAAGGAGAACATCATGGCAAAGCTGGAAACCAAACTGACAGGCTCTATTGACCGCTGGGCCGACAAAATCCGGAAGGGCATTCTCCAGGGCAGCGTCTCCGCCTCCCTGGAGGACCAGAGCGTTTTCTGTTCCGCAGACGGACAGTGCCAGTGCCGGGTGCTGGTGTTTGAACGCTACAGCATGGCGGGGGGCAACCGTCTCAGCCTCAGCGTCACCCTGTTTCAGGAAGCTGCCGGGAACATTGACTGCTCCGCCATCACCTCCGGGGGAAGCCAGGCCGCTCTCTTCAAACTGAACACCTGGGGCGAGGAGAGCTTCCTGGATTGCTTCCGGGCGGTCATCGGAAAATAAACGATTTTGAAGCTGGAGGAATCCCTATGAAAGAATACAAAATGATCGAATGCCAGAAGCAAGAGGCGGAGATGAACATGAACGTCATGGCCGCCCAGGGCTGGGAGCTCCACAGCGTCACCTACTGGACCAAGTGGAACGTCTGCCTCCTGCTCACCTTCGAGCGGGAGCGGAAGGACGAAATCTGAAACGGGAGGAAGCGATGGTGTTCAGGACAATGATCAGGCGCTGGCTCTGTCTGGCGCTGGCCCTTGTGCTGCTGACGGCCTGCCTGCCGGTCTCTACAGCCCTTGGCGGCGGGACCGGGAGCACGGCGGACGCAGAAGCGCCCCGCGTGTTCTCCGAAAGGGACGAAGCCCTGCTGCGGCGGGACGTCTTTGCCCGGATCGACGGGGTCGTAAACGCCGCGGCGGAGAAGACCGGCGGTACGGCGGCGCTGGCCACCGCGGACTACTGCGCCCTGCTCCCCCAGGTCCGGCAGGCTGTGGAGGCCTCCGGGACCTACGCCCCCGGCACCCTGCGGCAGAAGGGGGAGCTCCTGACCTGGGAGACCCGGGACGGCTTCGCCTGCTGCTTTGACCCCCGGATGGAGGCCGTTGTACGCGGCGCCGCGGCGATTGAAACGCCCGCAGGAAGCGAACTCACAGAACCGCGAATGTATGCCGATATCGCTCCGGTCATTGCCGAAGGCAATGACGCCGCCGTTCCGGCGGCGGAGGCGTCAG
>CAMVKI010000015.1 GCA_947168005.1 uncultured Clostridia bacterium | reverse complement strand
AGGTCTCGTCGCCGTCGGGGGCATGCTTGACGACCTCGATCCAGAACTTCTCGTAATTCGCCACGTCGGTCTTCCGGGCGCTCCAGGTGACGATCATATCCGTCCCGACGGAGATGGAGCTGTAGATGCGCAGGGCCGTGGTCTCGATGGGCTCCACGGGGGCGGCGTTGGCCTCGATCCACAGATAGCCGCCGAACTGGGCCCAGGCCGGGTCGAAGCTTGGCTTGAAGCGGACCGTCACGTTCCCCGCGTGGGCCGCGTCCACGACGTACGCGCCGCCCGTCCCCTCGGGGAACCACCCGGCGACGAAGCCGCCCTGGACCGCGACGACCTTGAGGGGATCGCCCTCTCTGAGAGTCGTGTGCAGCAGGTACTCGTCCTGGACCTCGGGATTTTCGCTGAAGAGGTCCTCCTCCCGCAGATCCGCCAGGTCCCAGCCGTTGGGGCCGACCAGATAGAAGCCCGTGCGCAGCCGCTGACGGATGACGGCGTGGGTCGCGGCGGCGGTGCTGCCGGGCTCGGCCACGGTCCAGGCCGCCGCGGGATCGGAGCCGTTCAGCGCCGCGCAGGGCAGCTCCGCCAGAACGCCCCCCACGGGCAGGTCGATGACATGGGCCCCGGTGAGCTCGATGCCGCCCGCCGCCGCAATGGCGCAGGATGCGCCGGAAAGCTCCCAGGTCCCGTCCATGACGACGGCCCTTCCGGCGGTATAGAGTCCCGCGCCGCCGCTGGAGCTGATCTCCGCGCCGTAGTACAGCGTCACGTCGCCGCCGGCCCGGATGGCGGGGCCCGCCGCGCTGACGCTGCCGACGCCCCAGACCGTTACGCTGCCGTTGGGCGCCCAGACGCCCATGCCGAGGCTGTCGCAGCCGTTCTGGACGTTCAGGCTGCTGCCCACGAAAATATCCCCGTTGAGGGAGCAGAGCACGGCGGCATTGGCGTCGGAGGCGGTGCTGCCGGCGGCCACCAGGTATCCCTCCACGTGGATTCCGTACCTGGCGCTGACGCAGCAGACGGGCCGCTGACCGCCCTGGGTGAAGAACTGGGCAAAGCCGTCGATTTCGACGGCGCCGTTGGCGCAGCTGACAGCGCCGCCGGTGGTGTGGATCACGACGTTTCCGCCCGCGTCAAAGCCCTGGGCGGCGGAAATCGCGCTGCCGTTCGAGCCCGTGCCGCTCAGGTTGATATTCACGTCGCCGCCCACGGACAGACTGCCGCCGTTCACGGTGACGCCGGCGCTGTGGGGTCCGGTGACGGACAGATCGCCGCCGATCCGGGCGTCGCCGGAATTCACGGAGATCAGGGCGACGCCGGAGTCCCGCTCGCTCGCCGCGGCCAGGGAGCCGCTCACGCTGAGCGCCGCCGCCCGCAGGACCTGGGCCGGCGCGGTGCCGCTGAAATCGCCGTCGATCGTCACGGCTCCCTCCATGTCCCGGATGCAGAAGCCGATGGCGCCCGTGCCGGGATAGCGCAGCTTCAGGGTCCCGTCGGCGGGCACGATGGTGAGCGCCATGCTCTCCGAATAGATCATGGCGGATTTGTAGACGTCGGTCATGACGGGCGCGTTCAGGGTCAGGGTATTGTCCTCCGGGTCGAAGACGGCCCTGCCGCCGTCGTTCAGGATGTCGTTCCTGTTGGCGCTGGTGACCTGGACGCCGCCGACCCAGAGGTCGTAGGCCGTGAGGCCGGTGATCTTCGCGTGCTTCGCCGGGGTGCTCCCGTCGGCCTCGGTGATCACGGTCATTTCCCGGACGAATTTGCCGTCGGGGAAGCCCAGGGACAGGGTGGACAGCACGCCGCCCGCCGGCAGGCTGATCTCGTGATCGGCGGGGAGCTCGATGCCCTCCGCGGCCGCGATGGCATAGCTTTCCCCGGTCAGGTCCCAGTCTCCCGCGCCGACAAGGGCCTTGCCGAAGGCGAGGACCGCGATCTCCGCGTCCGCCGCGACCACCGTCGCGTCGCCGTCCACCCGGAAATCGCCGCTCTGGACCTCGATGCCCCAGGGCGCCCAGCATTCGAGATTGCCCAAAACATGCAGATTCCCCGCGCCGATGTAGACGCCGCGGGCGTTCGCGCATTCGATCTCCGCGTTTCCGTCCACGGTGAAATCGTCGCGGACGTAGACGGCGGTCCCGCTTTCGGCCCCGGCGTACAGGGAGCCGGTGATCCGGCATTCGCCGTAAATATCCAGGGCTCCCCCGGGGCCGTACAGCTCCAGGTCTCCGCTGACCTCCAGATCGCCGTCGGACATCCGCAGGGCGCTGTAGGAGGCGTCTATGGTGAGATTGCCGTTGAACTGCAGACTCGGGTTTTCCGCGCAGATCCCGCAACCCCGGTTCACGGCGTCGCTGTTGACGATGGTGAGTCCGGCGGGGGCGTTGACGATCAGCTCGCCCATGGTTTTGCCCACATAGATTGCGGCGCTGAAATCATTCGTAACGCCCCATTCGCTCTCCTCCCAGACGTAGGTGCCGGAGAGCACGCCGCCGTTCAGGGTCAGGGTGCCGGTCGTCGGGCTGTAGCTTGCCGTGCCGTTGCCCAGAATGTCGTCCTGGTTCGCCTCGGTGACCTGAACGCCGCCCACCCACAGGGGATAAATCGAGTCATGCAGGATTACGTGGGGCGCCACAGTGACCCCGTCGGCCTCGGTGAAGGTCCGGAAGCTGGCGCCGTTGATGGTGCAGTTCTGCACCAGGCCGTCCACGGGCAGGTCGAGCACCGCCGACGGGGGACCGCAGAGGGTCCCGCGGGCCAGGAAAGCGGCCTCCGCGGCCTCCACGTCGATCCGTCTGCCGCAGGGCCACAGATCCGCGCCCGCGTAGATTCCCACGCAGGCCTCGGTCACCACGTCCACGCTGCCCCACAGGAACACGCTGCCCTGGATGGCGATAATGGGCGTGCCGTTGGCGAAGGGGAAGAGATACTTGCCCGCGGGCTGCGGACCCTCGCCGGTAACGGCGCGGAAATCACCGTTGACCCGGACGTCGCCGTGCTGCGTCTCCAGGACCGCCGCGGCACACTCGGCGTCCACATTGCCCTCCACGGTGATATCGCCGGAGCTGAGGATGCCCCAGCCGTCTCCGCCAAGCTCGGCGCCGGCCCGCAGATACAGATCGCCCTGCACCGTGACCGGAGCCTTGTCGTCGCCGGCATCCTGAATGCCTCCCCGGATGCAGTCGCCGGAGGCGGTTTCGATGTGTACGTCGCCGTTGAGCGTAATATCCTGGCCCGTGATCACGGCGGCGTCGATTCTGCCGTCCTCCCGGACCCGGGTGAAGCTGCAGGCGTGAACGGAGCTCGTCGCTTCGAGATCGCATTCGAAGCAGTCCAGCTGCACAGTGATGCTGTAGGCATGGACCAACGCCACCGCGTTTTCACAGCACAGATGATACTGGAACGAGACGCCGCTGTCGCTCCAAATGCCCTTGGCAAGGGGCGCCGAGGGATCCGCCGCGTTCAGCCGCACAGTCCCGGCGGTGTCGCGGATCGTCAGATTCATCCCGGCGGCATAGACGGCCCAGCCGTCGCCCGCCGTCCAGCTTCCGTCAGTCAGCGGCCGGTCATCCAGAGTCAGCATCTGCAAGTCCGGATCATAGCGGACCTTGCCGTCCCCCAGGATGTCGTTCCGGTTCTCCTCTGTGACCCGCACGCCCTGGACCCAAAGGCCGCTGTCGGGCAGGGAGGCCTCCCAGGTAATGGTCCCGCCGTAATTCTGGAGCTTGTCAGCGGTCCAGGTCGGGTCGAAGGCGGGATACCGGGCCGTCATGGTCTGTCCGCTGAAGGCGCTGCTGTGGATCGTCGGGGCGGAGCCGACAAAGCGCAGCTCCGTCAGGGCGTCGCAGTACTCGAAGGCGCTGCTGCCGATGCTCGTCACCGCGGCGGGGATCGTAAGGCTCCGCAGGGCCCGGCAGTACTGGAAGGCCTGGGTGTTGATGCTCGCAATGCTGGTCGGAAGGCTCAGCTCCTCCAGGGCCTCGCAGGCTGCGAACATATAGCCGGAGATCAGGGGTACGCCCGGCTCGAGGGTCACCGAAGTCAGGGCGCGGCAGCGCACGAACAGCGAGCCTCCCACGCTCCGCACGGAGCCGGGGATCCTGATCTCCGTCAGGGCGTAGCAGTCGGCAAAGGCGGAGGAGCCGATGGCCGTCACCGTATCGGGGATCGAAATATCCGCCATGTTGGTACAGCCCCGGAAGGCGTTGCCTCCGATGCTCGTCACGCCGGATCCGATGACGACGCTCCGGACGGCGGAGCGGCTGTTGTACCAGGGCACGTCGCTGAGATTGCTCCAGCTCGTCATATCGCCGGAGCCGGTGATGAGCAGCGCCCCGGTTTCGGTGTTCAGGCTCCAGCTCACGCTGTCGCCGCAGGAGCCGGACCGGATTTCCGTCGGCGCGGCGGGGACAGGCTGGGCCGCCAGCGCCCCCGGCAGAACCGAGAGCACCAGGAGCAGGCAGAGCACCGGGGCCAAGAGCTTTTTCACAGGGTTCATATTGTGTTCCTCCTTTTCAGCAAATTTTGTCAGGCTGCGTATCCTTCCAAGCCCATCATACAGGAATCCCGGAAAAAATGCAAGTGCTGCGGTACCAATTTGCAGACGCCGCCCGGCCTCGAATCGTTCGAGGCCGGGCGGCGGATCTTATCTGCGGATTATTTCTGCTCCTCGCAGAAGCGGCGGATGTTGGAGGGATTTTCCACGCGGGAGACCTCCCGGCCGTTCTCCAGGACCAGCAGGGTCGGGGCCTGGCGGACGCCGTACTGCTTCGCCAGGGCGGGCTCCTTGTCTACCACCACGCTGTCATAGGCGATCCCGGCGTCGGCCAGGAACTTCTTTGCCATGACGCACTTGGGGCAGGTGGAGGTGGTGAAGAGCAGCAGCCCGCTGGGCGCGTCGGCCCCTGCGGAGGCGGCAAAGGCTGCGGTTTCGCGTCCCTCGTCTCCTGTTGCCTGTTGCCTGTTGCCTGTTGCCTTGGTCTCCAGCTCCACGGCGGAGGGCGCCGCCGCGGGAGCGGCTGCCGCGCTCAGAGGCTCATGGAAGCGCTTGACCATGGAGCTGCCCACGTCGTAGACCTTGCGGTCCTTGAACTCCTGGGCCTTGCCGTCGTTCCAGTTCTGCACGGGCCGGTAGTAGCCGGTGATGCGGGAGTAGACCTCGGTCTTCTTGCCGCAGTGGGGGCAGGTGTACTGCTCGCCGGTGAGATAGCCGTGATCCGGGCAGACGGAGTAGGTGGGGGACAGGGTGTAGTAGGGCAGCTTGTAGTTCTCGGCGATCTTCCGGACCAGCTTGGCCGCGGCCTTCCAGTCGGGCAGCTTCTCGCCCAGGAAGGCGTGGAAGACGGTGCCGGAGGTGTAGAGGGTCTGGAGCTCGTCCTGAATGTCCAGGGCGGAAAACACGTCCTCGGTGTAGCCCACGGGCAGGTGGGAGGAGTTGGTGTAGTAGGGGGTGCCGTTCATGTTGGCGGTGATGATGTTGGGGAAGTCCTTCTTGTCGTGCTTGGCAAAGCGGTAGGTGGTGGACTCCGCCGGGGTGGCCTCTAAGTTGTAGAGGTCGCCGTACTGCTCCTGGTAGTCGGCCAGGCGCTCGCGCATGTGGTTGAGGACCTGCTTGGAGAACTCCTGGGTCTCGGGGCTGGTCATGTCCTTGCGGAGCCACTTGGCGTTGAGGCCCATCTCGTTCATGCCGATGAGGCCGATGGTGGAGAAGTGGTTGGCGAAGGTGCCCAGGTAGCGCTTGGTGTAGGGGTACAGGCCGCCCTCGAGGAGCTTGGTGATGACGTCCCGCTTGATCTTCAGGGAGCGGGCGGCGATGTCCATGAGCCGGTCCAGGCGCTTGTAGAAGTCGGCCTCGTCGGCGGCCTGATAGGCGATGCGGGGCAGGTTGATGGTCACAACGCCCACGGAGCCCGTGGACTCGCCGGAGCCGAAGAAGCCGCCGGTCTTCCGCCGCAGCTCCCGCAGGTCGAGCCGCAGACGGCAGCACATGGAGCGGATATCGGAGGGCTCCATGTCGGAGTTGACGTAGTTGGAGAAGTAGGGGGTGCCGTACTTGGAGGTCATCTCGAAGAGGAGCTTGTTGTTCTCCGTCTCAGACCAGTCGAAGTCCCGGGTGATGGAGTAGGTGGGGATGGGGTACTGGAAGCCCCGGCCGTTGGCGTCGCCCTCGATCATGACCTCGATGAAGGCCTTGTTCACCATGTCCATTTCCTTCTTGCAGTCCTTGTACTTGAAGGGCATCTCCTTGCCGCCCACGATGGCGGGGAGCTCGGCCAGGTCGTTGGGGACGGTCCAGTCCAGGGTCACGTTGGAGAAGGGCGCCTGGGTGCCCCAGCGGGAGGGGGTGTTGACGCCGTAGATAAAGGACTCCACGCACTTCTTCACCTGGTCGTAGGGCAGATTGTCCGCCTTGACGAAGGGAGCCAGGTAGGTGTCGAAGGAGGAGAAGGCCTGGGCGCCGGCCCACTCGTTCTGCATGATGCCCAGGAAGTTGACCATCTGGTTGCAGAGGGTGGCCAGGTGCTTGGCGGGGGCGGAGGTGATCTTGCCGGGCACGCCGCCGAGACCCTCCTGGATCAGCTGCTTCAGGCTCCAGCCGGCGCAGTAGCCGGTGAGCATGGACATGTCGTGGATGTGGAAGTCGCAGTTGCGGTGGGCGTTGGCGATCTCGTCGTCGTAGATCTCGCTGAGCCAGTAGTTGGCGGTGATGGCGCCGGAGTTGGAGAGGATCAGGCCGCCCACGGAGTAGGTGACGGTGGAGTTCTCCTTGACACGCCAGTCCATGACCTTCAGGTATTGGTCCACCACGGACTTGTAGTCCAGCATGGTCTCGGAGACGTTGCGGAGCTTCTCCCGCTGGCGGCGGTAGAGAATATAGGCCTTCGCCACGTCCTCGTAGCCGGCCCGGCTCAGCACGGCCTCCACGGAGTCCTGGATGTCCTCCACGGCGATCTTGTTGTCCTTGATCTTGCTCTGGAAGTCGGCGGTGACCTTCAGAGACAGGAAATCGATGATGTCCTCGTTGTACTGCTTCTCCTTGGCGTCAAAGGCCTTCTTGATGGCAGTCGAGATCTTGCTGATGTCAAAGTCAACGACCTTGTCGTTTCGCTTTACTACTTGATACATGGTTATGTCTCTCCTTTTAGTGGCTATCTTCTATTGCTGGATTAGTCATACTAGTGTTGGTTGTATCATTCTCTGTTATATTAGTCTCTGTGGTATTCGTTTCCGTGGTTGCGTCGTCATGGTCTGACATATTTGACGCAAATGTTGTTTTGTAATTATCTCCAATATCCCAGTATTCCATTTCAATGGCAAAGGAATCATATATCTTCTGACGGTCATAGTAAATCATATACTTTCCATCTTTATACTCAATTTCCTCTGTGATAAGCAGTTTATCTGTTTTGTAAATTACTATGTAATTCTTTCCGTTATATGGGATTACACAGCCGCCTAATCTTTTGCTTGTATTAATTTCGACAGACGGAAACACCGACATGATTGCAGCGAGAAATGTTATAGCTATTAACGCAATCCAAATAGCCCAATTGTCAGCCTGTTTGTCCGGTTTATTAGTATCTGTCACTCCAACTGTTTGTTGTTCATCTTCATCGCTCGGATTGTCTTTTTCTTCTTTTTTCCCCAAATCGGAGCCACCAATATTTTCATCTTCCTTTGTCGTAGATTCACTCATTGTCTTGATTGTCTCTTCGGCACCCTGATTGTCATTTTCTTTTTTTGTTGTGAAATCTTTTTCTCTATTTCGATTTTTGATCCAAATAAGGAAACAAAAAGCAAGCAATGCAAGAGGCAGAATAATCGCAATCCAATCATCACTCAGATAGCAATAAGCTAGTGAAAAGACTACAAGGTATGAATAAAATACCAATGAAAGAATTTTACAGTTTTCAGATCGATGCTTTATATTATATGCGTAAAAGTATGTAGTAGAAAAGAATAATACAATCACTCCCAAAAAAGCAATACCATCCAATACTGTCTCTGAAAGACCTAAAGATATAAATTGGCTGGAAATGTGAAACACTTCGAGATAGCGTTTATCAGCTACAAATGAGATAAACTTAAATAACCCCAAAATGACAGTTCCAAAAACAAATGTGAGAATTGCAATAATTGATGGACTGTTTTTGAGAATGCTATTAAAACTGACCTTTCCTTCCTCTTTTGACTCTTTCAATGTATTCACCTCTTATCATTCTACAATAATCACATTAATACATAGCATGAAAGATATGGATATACCGAATTATCTATAGCTTATTAGCATATTTAATATAATTCTGTTTGTCCAAAAAACTACCATCTACAGTGTTTTTTTATCACAAAAAATGAAAAACACGAACCCTTGTTCTTCACTTTTCACTCAATTCCTCGTAACTTCGCCGTAGGCACGCACGACCATACCTCCTCCAGGCACGCTTTCGCCTTCTCGGGGGTCGCCGCGTGGAAGGCGTCGCCCCCGGCCAGGATGTCGCCGGAATCCACGAAGCCCTGGATGAAGTAGCGCTCGACGCCCGCCAGCCATCGGCCGATGGCGGCGAAGTCCTCGGGCTCGTGGAGCTCGTCCACCAGGGTGGTCCGGAATTCAAAGGGGGTCTCCCCTGCCCGCAGCAGCTCCACGCTGCGCTCCACGGCGGGGAGGATGCCGGGCACCCCCGCGGTCTGCTCATACTTCTCGCGGCTGTTCTTGACGTCCATTGCCACATAGTCCGCCAGCTTCGCGTCCAGGACGGCCTTCAGCCGCTCCGGGAAGGAGCCGTTGGTGTCCAGCTTGACCGCGTAGCCCAGGGCCCGGATCTTTTCGATGAATTCGGGCATGTCCGGGTGGAGCAGAGGCTCGCCGCCGGTGATGGCGACCCCCTCCAGCAAGCCCTGCCGCTTGCGCAGAAAGGCAAAAAAATCATCCTGGCTGAGCTCCGGGAGCGCCGGGGAAACGACCAGGCTGCTGTTGTGGCAGAAGGGGCAGCGGAAATTGCAGCCCACCGTAAAGACCGTGCAGGCCACCCGCCCGGGGAAGTCCAGCAGGGTCATCTTCTGTAATCCGCCGAGCCGCATAGCCGCCTCCTTTCACGCCGTAGGGGCGCTCATTGAGCGCCCGCTCCCGCGATTCGCTAACTGTAACGCGGGCAATCCGCCCGCGCGAATCCCGCTCTGTAGCGGCGCACAGTGTGCGCCACCGCAATTATTCCCTGCAATGGGGAAATCCCTGTGGAAAAGCTGTGGACAAAATGTGGAGACGTTGACATAACCAACCACAATATCTTGTGTCCGTTTAATAGAATACCCCCAAGAATTGGATTTGTCAAGCCTTATTTTGACTTTTTCTTTTCCGCCCGATCTGCCCTTGCGAAATCGGCGGAAATCGGTTATAATAACCAAAAAGCGGGAAAGCAAGGGAGGGCGAAGGCTTTGCGCGTCACGGTTTTGACGGAAAATACCTCGGCCTGCGGGCTCCCGGCGGAGCACGGGCTGAGCCTCTTCGTGGAGGCGGCGGGGCGGCGCTTCCTCTTCGACACGGGCGCCTCCGGGCTCTTCGCCCGGAACGCCGACGCCCTGGGGATCGATCTTGCCTCCGCCGAGTTCGCCGTCCTCTCCCACGGCCACAACGACCACGGCGGCGGCCTGGAGACCTTCTTCGAGCGGAACGCCCACGCCCCGGTCTACGCCAGCCGCTGGGCCTTCGAGCCCCACTTCAACGCGTCGGACAGGGACATCGGACTGGACCCCGCCCTCCTGGACACGGGCCGCTTCCGCCTCGTGGACGGCACCCTGCAAATCTCCCCGGGCCTGACTCTTTACCCCGCTTCCACCTCCGTGCCCATCTCTTCGGTAGCGCCGGCAACCTGCCGGCCCGTCCCCGACCCGGAACCCGCCCCTCCTGTAGCGCCGGCAACCTGCCGGCCAACTCCTGCCTTCGACTCCGGCGGCCTGAAAACAATTCGAGAAGGCCGCCTGATCCCGGAGGACTTCCGCCACGAACAGTATCTCCTGGTCGAGGAAAACGGCAAACGCGTCCTCTTCAGCGGCTGCTCCCACCGGGGCGTCGTCAACCTGACGCGGCGCTTCCGCCCCGACGTCCTGATCGGCGGCTTCCACTTCTTCCGCCTCCCCCTGGACGAGGCCCTGGCCGCTCAGGCCGCCGCCCTGGACGCCTTCCCAACCGCCTACTACACCTGCCACTGCACCGGCGAAATACAATACATGTTCCTGAAGGAGCGCATGAAAAACCTGCACTATCTCCGTACCGGGGATAAAATTGAGCTGTAAGCGACGAAAATCGGACCCGCTTTAGGGGTCCGATTTTCGTCGCTTACAGCTCTTCCGGCCGGCAAATTGCCGGCACTACGGAGTTCAGCGCGCCAGCAGGTTCACCGCGTCCTCCAGGTCGCCGGTGTCCACGCTCTCGGCCTCGCCGACGTCCATGAAACCGGCGACCACCGGGTCGATGGGCAGATGGGCCAGGACGGGCAGGTCGTACTTGGCGGCCATCTCCTCCACGTGGGACTTGCCGAAGACCTCGATCTTCTTCCCGCAGTCGGGACAGGTCAGCCAGGCGTAGTTCTCCACGATGCCGAGGAGGGGGATGTTCATCAGCTTCGCCAGGCCCACGGCCTTGGAGACGATCATGGAGACCAGGTCCTGGGGAGTGGTGACCAGGATGATGCCGTCGATGGGCAGGCTCTGGAAGACCGTCAGGGGCACGTCGCCGGTGCCGGGAGGCATATCGACGAACATATAGTCCACGTTATCCCAGTACACGTCGGTCCAGAACTGCTTGACCGCGCCGGCCAGCACGGGGCCGCGCCAGGCCACGGGGGCCGTCTCGTCCTCCAGCAGGAGGTTCAGGGACATGACCTGGATGCCGGTCCGGGTCAGGGCCGGGGCCAGCAGGCCGTCCTCGTAGGCGTCGGTGGAGTCCAGGGCGAAGGCCTTGGGGATGGAGGGGCCGGTGATGTCCGCGTCCAGGATGGCGGCGCGGAAGCCGCGCTTCTGCATGGCCACAGCCAGCATGGAGGTGACGGTGGACTTGCCGACGCCGCCCTTGCCGGAGACGACGGCGTAGACCTTGCGGACCTTGGACTTGGGATTCAGCTCAGCCAGCAGGCTCTCTTGGGTGCGGGAGGCGCAGTCCTCGCCGCAGGTGGAACAGTTGTGGGTGCATTCGCTCATTAGAATTACCTCGCTTGTTTTCTAAAGTGTTTTTGTTTGCAATTATTTTGCCGCGATGGCAAAGTAGACCAGAATCACAATTCCCAACACGATCCGGTACCAGCCGAAGACCTCGAAGCCGTGCTTGCGGATGTAGTTCATCAGAAAGCGGATCACGAGCATGGAGACCACAAAGGCCACGACCATGCCCACCAGCAGGATCGCCAGCTCGGAGCCGGAGAAGTGGAAGCCGTATTTCAGCAGCTTCAGGGCGCTCATGCCGAACATGACCGGCACGGCCATCTGGAAGGTGAAGCGGGCGGCGGCGGGCCGGGCCACGCCGAGGATCAGAGCGCCGATGATGCAGGCGCCGGAGCGGGAGGTGCCGGGGATGATGGACAGGACCTGGAACAGGCCGACGCCCAGGGCCGTGGGGTAGGAGATCTCCTCCACCCGGCCGACCCGGGGCTTCCGCCCCCGGTTCCAGCGCTCCACGACGAGGAAGCCCACGCCGTAGAGGATCAGGGCCGCGGCGATCACCGTCGGCGTCTCGAAATGGGCCTCTATGTAGTCGTCCAGAAGGATCGCGGCCAGAGCGCCGGGGATACAGGCCACGACGACCTTCAGCCAGAGGGAGACCGTCTTCCCCTTGACCAGGAGCCCGCCCTCGGGCTTCCGCCGGAAGGGCCAGAGCTGGTTCCAGAACAGGAAGACCACCGCCAGAATGGCGCCGAGCTGGATGACGTAGAAGAACACGCTTTTGAATTCCTCGGAGGCGTCCAGCCGCAGGAATTCGTCCACCAGGAGCATGTGCCCCGTGGAGCTCACCGGCAGCCACTCGGTCACGCCCTCGACGATGCCGAGAAAGATGGTTTTCAACAGCTCCACAAGCATGGAAGCCCCCCTTTCGGAATGCAAAACGCCCATTGCAAAGCGCAAAACGCAACCCGCAAAACCCGGGATTGCCCGGAA
Source organism: uncultured Clostridia bacterium (assembly GCA_947168005.1). GTDB lineage: Bacteria > Bacillota > Clostridia > Oscillospirales > Oscillospiraceae > JAFRPC01. Next base: position 11,103 of record CAMVKI010000015.1, on the reverse strand, counting down.
CGCTTATCGCGTCATGATATTATACCACACCCGATTCTGTTTTACAACCACGATTTTTCCGTCCGCGCGGAAGCCGGAAGAGACGCGTCGAACCCAAAGTATAATCGTAGGGGCCGATGCCCACATCGGCCCTTGCCCCGTTCGACAGGGAGGGCCGATGTGGGCATCGGCCCCTACGGAGGAACGCAACAACTCCGAATTTCCCGCAAAACCCGTTGCGCTTCGTCGAAAAATATGATACCATTATTCCGAACAACGAATCTCAACTTTCGGAGGAAAGAACCATGAAATTCATCTCCTGGAACGTCAACGGCCTGCGGGCCTGCATGGGCAAGGGCTTCCCGGAGGCCTTCGCGGCCCTGGACGCCGATTTCTTCTCCCTGCAGGAGACCAAGATGCAGCCCGGTCAGCTGGAGCTGGAGCTCCCGGGCTACCGCCAATACTGGTACTCCGCCGAAAAGAAGGGCTACTCCGGCACGGCGGTCTTCACGAAGCACGAGCCTCTCTCCGTCGCCTACGGCCTGGGGGTGGAGGAGCTGGACCACGAGGGCCGGCTCATCACCCTGGAATACCCGGACTTCTATCTGCTGACCTGCTACACCCCCAACGCCCAGGACGGGCTGAAGCGCATCGACTTCCGCATGAGCTGGGAGGACGCCCTGCGCGCCTACATGCAAAGGCTGGACGCGGGAAAGCCCGTGATCTACTGCGGCGACCTGAACGTGGCCCACGAGGAGATTGACCTGAAGAACCCCAAACAGAACCGGGGCAACGCGGGCTTCTCCGACGAGGAGCGGGGCAAGTTCTCCGAGCTCCTGGCCGCGGGCTTCACCGACTCCTGGCGTTTCCAGCACCCGGACGCCACGGACCAGTACTCCTGGTGGAGCTACCGGATGCGGGCCCGGGAGAAGAACGTGGGCTGGCGCATCGACTACTTCGTGATCTCCGACCGTCTGCGGGAAAAGCTGATCTCCACGGACATCCACCAGGAGATCTACGGCTCGGACCACTGCCCCGTAGAGCTGGTGCTGGCCGTCTGACGCCGTAGGGCGGCCAGACCCCTGGCCGCCGTCCCCCGCCGGAAACGCGGCGGCTGGATATGAACGCGTAGGGGCCGGCCCCTGGACGGCCCGGCTTCCCTTTCGATACACCACCTCATCCGTCATCCGCCTTGCGGGGGACGGCGGATGCCACCTTCTCCTCAAGGAGAAGGCTTGCGGGGCGTCCGGGGGCCGCCCCCTACGGCGTTTCCGGCGGCCAATCCAGCAGCAGACAGTCCCTTCCGTCGATCTCGCTCTCCTTCATCTGCTCGACCCGCTCCGCGAAGGGCACCGGGCCCTCGGGCGGGGCGAAGATCGCCAGGGTCAGGCCCCCGTCTCCGCCGGTCTTGATCATGGCGTCCGGGAGCTCCTGCCCCTCCAGAATGCCCCGCCAGGGGCGGAAGCCCTCGGCTTCCCGGCCCAGAACGAAGCAGTCCGGCAGAACGGGCCAGCCGTGCCGGGAGACCCGCCGATCCAGCCGCAGGCCGCCCGTCCCTGGAAAGAGGACCCCCAGACAGCGGCTGTCGGTCCCGAAGCAGCCCCAGAGCCGCCAGACCCCGTGACCCGGCTCGGCGGCGGAGGCCGAGAGCCGATAATACAGGCCGTCGGGCTCTATGCCCGCACGGCCGATCTCCGCGCCTTGATAAAAGATCGTAGATTCCATACGATAGACACTCCCTTCCGCATAAGCATATGCGGAAGGACCGCGTCGCTATTCCGCCGTAGGGGCGCTCATTGAGCGCCCGCCGCGGGCGCTTGCTGAAAAACGTGATTTTGTAAGGAGCCGACCATGCATCGAACGGAAAACGTTGAATTGACCGTGCTCTGTCTGCTTTCAGACGGGGATCATGTGCTGCTACAGCATCGGAGAAAAAACGATTGGCAGGGCTGGGCGCTGCCGGGTGGACATGTGGAACCCGGAGAGTCTTTTTTAGACGCGGTAATCCGCGAAATGAAGGAGGAAACCGGCCTGACGGTCCTCAGCCCGCGGCTGTCGGGCGTCAAACAGTTCCCCATCGAAAATGGGCGCTATGTCGTTCTGTTATTCCGGGCGGACCGCTTTACCGGAAAGCTCTCCTCCTCTGAGGAAGGCGCTGTCGAATGGATTGAACGCGGAAAGCTCTCTGCGCTTTCCACCGTTGCGGACCTGGATACATTGATCCGGGTGATGGACGACCCCAGCCTGACCGAGTTTCAATATCTGGTCGATGGAGAGAACTGGATTGTTTCGATCAAATAACTTGCTTCACAGGGGCCGGCAGGGCGGGCGCTTGATAAGCGCCCCTACGGCGCATTAAGGAGGTTCTTCCATGGATATTATTTACCGCACCGCCGTGCCTTCTGACGCGGCGCAGCTTTTGGACTATTTGAAGCAGGTGGGCGGCGAGACCGACAACCTGACCTTCGGCGCCGCGGGCATCCCCTTCACCGTGGAGCAGGAGGCCGCTCTCCTGGAGCGGATCGCAAACAGCCCCCACAGCCGCTTCTTCCTGGCCCTGGACGGGGAGAAGATCGTGGGAAACGCCTGCGTGGACGGCAGCGCCAACCCCCGCCTGTGCCACCGCCGGAACCTGGCGATCACGGTCCTGCGGGACTACTGGGGCCGGGGCGTCGGCACGGAGCTCATGGAGCGGATGCTGGCCTTCGCCCGGGAATCCGGGGCGGAGCTGGCCTCCCTGGAGGTGCGCTCCGACAACGAGCGGGCGAAAGCCCTCTACCGTAAGTTCGGTTTCGTCCGCTTCGGAACCTTCCCGAAGTATTTCAAGATCGACGGGCAGTTTTTCGACGTGGACTGCATGACGTTGGAGCTGACAGAATGAGAGGTCCCCTATGCTGAATCAAAATGGCTTCGACCTCTGGGCGGACAACTACGACAAGAGCGTGGGCCTGTCCGACGAGGAAAACACCTATCCCTTCGCGGGCTACAAGCGGCTGCTGGGCCGCATCTATGAAATCGTCCTGCAAAAGGAGGGGCCCGCGGTGCTGGACCTGGGCTTCGGCACCGGGATCCTGACGGCAAAGCTCTATGCGGCGGGCTGCCGGATCTGCGGGCAGGACTTCTCCGCCCGGATGCTTTCACTGGCGCAGGAAAAAATGCCCGGAGCCCTGCTGGTCCGGGGGGACTTCTCGGAGGGGCTGGCCCCGATCCTGCGGGAGCGGAGCTATGACTTTATTGTTTCCACCTACGCCCTGCACCATCTGGACTCCCCCGAAAAGCTCCGCCTGATCCGGGAGGCCCTGGACCGTCTGAATCCCGGCGGGGAGCTTTTGATCGGCGACGTGGCCTTCCCCACCCAGGCGGCCCAGGAGAGCTGCCGCGCCGCGGCGGGGGAGGAATGGGACGAGGACGAGCTGTACGTCGTCTTCGACGAGCTGAAAGCGGTCTTCCCGGAGGCGGAATTCGAGCCTGTCTCCTTCTGCGCCGGACTGATCCGCTGGAAAAAACCGGAAGCAGACGCGGAAACCGGAAGCAATGACCGACTCCCGAAGGCTCCCGTCCGGGAGCTGGAGCTGTACGTCCCCCGGCTGGAGGAGCTCTGGTTTTATCAGAAGATGCTCTCCGATCCGGCCACCATGGCCTACAACGCCCCCTGGTTCCCGCCGGAGGGCTGTATTCCCTTCCCTGCCTCGGCCTGGCCGGAGTGGCACGCGAACTGGGTCGGCCGGGAGCCGGAGCGCTTTTACGCCTATCTGCGCCGCCGCTCCGACGGGGCCTTCGTGGGCGGCGTGGAGCTCCACCGCAGCCCGGAGCAGGACCGCTGGGACATGGGCGTGGTAGTCTACGCCCCGGAGCGGGGCAAGGGCTATGGCAGGCAGGGCCTGGCGCTCCTGCTGGACCGGGCCTTCCGGGTGGACGGCATCCCCCGGCTGCACAACGAATTCGAGCCCAACCGGGCCGCGGCGTATCGTATCCACAAAGCCGCGGGCTTCCGGGAGACCGGCCGCGAGGACGGGATCGTCCAATTGGAGCTGACGAGAGAGGAATACAAGCATGGAAAACACTGTGTGCCTGGAGCCCATGACGGCGGAGATGTACCACGCCTATTTCCGGGCGTATGAGAACGCCCCGGAGCTCTTCGCCGACAGCAGCAGGTTCGTCCCCTACGTCTATTCCCCGGAGCAGGTTGACCGCTACGTTCAGCGGCAGATCGCGCTGGGACGGAAGTGCTTCGCCGTGATGCACGGCGGCGAGATGGTGGGCGAGCTGATCATCAAGAACATCGAGCCGGGGAAAAGCGCCGTCCTCAGCATCTGCCTGAAAAACGCGGCCTGCAAGGACCGGGGCTTCGGGACCCGGGCGGAGCGGCTTGCCATCGACTACGTTTTCCGTGACCTGGACATCCCGGTGCTTTGCGCCGACACGCTTCTCACCAATACCCGCAGCCAGCACGTTCTGGAAAAGCTGGGCTTCCGCCTCCTGCGGACCGAGGGCGATTTCAAGTACTACTGCATCGAGCGCCCGGACCGGGACTGCACCCCGGAGCACGGGGATGCAACGCAGGCTGCCGCCCGGAGGATCGTCCCGGTAACGGAGGAGAATCTGGACGCCGCCGCAGAGATTCACGCCGCCGGCTGGCGGGCCTCCCACGCGGCCGTCTGCGCTCCGGATTTCGTGGCCGCCCACACTGCCGCACGGCAGCGGGAGTACCTGGCTCGGAAGCTGGAGCGCGGCAGCCGGATTTTCCTGCTGACGGACGGCGAGCCGGCGGGACTGGTTTCCGTCACGGGAAACCTGATCGAGGACCTCTACGTCCACCCGGGACAGCAGGGGCGGGGCTATGGCTCGGCCCTGCTGCGGCATGCAATTCGGGAATGCGCCGGCACGCCGACGCTCTGGCTGCTGGAGGCCAACGAACAGGCCCGGCGCTTCTATAAAGCCCGGGGCTTCCGTCCTACGGGAAAGGTCAACCGGGATAGCGGACCGCTGGCAGAGATCGAATACGCCTTGGAAAGGCCGACGGCGATCCGGTGGATCTTTTTCGATTTGGGCTCCACGCTGATCGACGAGACCGATGCGGACGAGCGCAGGATCGAGGAGATGACAGATGGAACAAGCGTCACGCCGGAGGCCTACCGGGAGAAGCGACTGGAGCTCATGAAGCAGGGCCTTCCCGGCGACCCGGCGGCCATCGCCTTCTTCGGCCTGACGAAGACCCCTTGGCACAGCGAGCTGGAGCGGCCGTTCCCCGACGCCGCCCCGGTCCTGGCGGAGCTCAAGCGCCGGGGCTTCCGGCTGGGCGTCGTCGCCAACCAGGAGCCGGGCACGGAACAGCGCCTCGCCGCCTGGGACCTGCTGCAGTACTTTGACGTCGTAGCCCCTTCGGCGGAGCTGGGCCTCGCCAAGCCGGACCCGGCCATTTTCCGCCGGGCCCTGGACCGGGCGGGCTGCGCGGCTTCCGAAGCCGTCATGGTGGGAGACCGGCTGGACAACGATATCGCCCCGGCAAAGCGCCTCGGCTTCTGCACCGTCCGCATCCTGCGCGGCCTCGGCGTCCACCACAGTCCCCGCTCCGCAGCCGAGGAGCCGGAGTACACCATCCGGGAACTGGCAGAATTGCTCTCGCTATTCTGATAATCCAGATACAGGTCGTATTACAGCAAGCCCGCAGTATCGTGCAGCTGTTTATCGGTTAGGCCGTAGGGACAAGCATTGCTTGTCCGCGTTTGCGAAGCAAACAATCGCCGCCAGGCGATCCGCCGTCGTTTCGGAGAGATTTGCCTCCGGCAAATTGCATTCGTTCCGAATGCCGGACAAGCAATGCTTGTCCCTACATCTGCTCTCACAGCCCCTTTCCGCAGACGAGGAGCCGGAGTACACGATCCGGGAATTGGCGGAGTTATTGGAGCTGTTTCCCACAGGAAGGAGTCTGTCATGACGGAACAGGACATTTCTTATGTCTCGGGACGGGAGAAATTCAATTACCGCGTCTGCGCCGTGATCGTGCATGAGGGCCGGATTCTCGCCATGCGTGACGAACGTTCTCCCTACTTCTATCTGCCCGGGGGCCGGGTCCGGCTGGGAGAGACCGCCGAGGCCGCGGTGCTCCGGGAGGTCGAAGAGGAGCTGGGCGTCCGGGCGAAGCTCCTGCGGCCCCTGTGGCTGAACCAGGGCTTCTTCACCGAGGACGTGGACAGGCTGAACTACCACGAGCTCTGCGTCTATTTCCTGCTGGATGTCTCCGGGACCAGCCTCCCGGCGCGCGGGGAGCGCTTCACCCGCCGCGAGGGCCCGCACACCCACGACTTTGAATGGCTGGCCTTCGAGCGGCTGCGGGACGAGTACTTTTATCCCATCTTTCTCAAAACCGCAATCTTTGATCTGCCGGAGGTCTTCACCCTTAGGACGGAGTTCGAATAGAACGCCTGAATCTGCGGGCCGTCGAGGACGCCGACCCCTGCGGACAGAGGGGCTGCTGAACATTTAGAGGACGATATATGAAAAGCTGGAACGATGCGAAAAAGAAGCTGGAGCAGGACTTCCTGGCTCCCTCCCTGCGGGGGCGGGTCAGCTACTTTATGACCCGCTACACCCACGCCCACGACGAGGCCGGACGGGTAGCCGTTCGGGTTGACGGCAGGGAGGTTCTGCAGGGCTATGATATGGACTGGTGGCGGAACAGCACCGAACTTCGGGAAGAAGCGCTGCGCCGCTTCCCGGAGATCGCCGGACTGCAATCCCCGGAGGAGCGTTGGGATCGGGTTTTCGACGCCGCCGTGGATCTGGGCTGTATCACTACCGGAGCCTTTTTCGATGCCTTCGATACCTTTGAAAACCAGAGCATTGAGGAGAGTCTGAACGGAAAAAACGGCCTCGTGCGCCTCTTTGCCGTTCTGGACCGCCGGGTCGGGAAACGCCGTCTGCGGACCCTTTGGGACGAAGGCTGGAGCCGGGAGCCCGATTGGCTCTTTCCCTTCCTCTGTCTGCGTCTGGAGGCGGAGGGCGTCCGGGTATCGTCGGTCAGCGCTCCCGCTGTCCCCGCCGGGGCCGGGGATGCGGAAACGGTCCGGAAGCAGTATCGGACCACGGAGAAGCTGACCCGGCGGATCTCCCTTCACGAGAAGTACTCCACAAACAAGCAGGGCTTCGGGGCCTGGATCGCCGCGCATTACGACTTCCCGGCGGGGGCCCGGGTGCTGGAGCTGGGCTGCGGGACCGGAAGCGCGTGGAGAGGGCAGGAGGCCCTGATCCGCCGCTGCTCGGAGCTGTGGCTGACGGATCTCTCCCCCGCCATGGTCGCCGCGGCCCGGGAGGCCCTGGGCGAAGCGCCGCCGCTGCGCTATGCCGTGGCGGATATCCAGGCTCTCCCCTTCCCGGAAGCCTCCTTCGACACGGTGATCGCCAATATGATGCTCTACCACGTGCCGGATCTGCAGAAGGGGCTCTCCGAGGTCCGGCGGGTACTGAAGCCCGGCGGGCGCTTCTGCGCCGCCACCTACGGGAAGCACGGGATCGTGGAGGCCCTGTGCCGGATCCTGGTCCCCCTGGGCCTCCGGGATGAGACCGACAAGCGCTTTACCCTTCAAAACGGCGGAGCGATCCTGGGGAACTACTTCCCCGAGGTCCGGCGCTTCGACTATCCGGACAGCCTGCGGGTGACGGACGCGGAGGACCTGATCGACTATCTGCTCTCGCTTCCGTCCATGGAGACCGCGCGGGCCCTCCCCCGGGAGGCGCTTCGGGAACAACTGACCGCCGCCATGGCGGACGGGGTACTGGAGCTGCCCAAGGAGTACGGCTTGTTTCTGGCAGGATGACAGGAGGACGAACTGCGATGGAAGAAAAACCCTATTTCATAGAAAAGGCAGGGGTCTCGGAGCTCTCCGCCGTCGCGGCCCTGGCGGGCCGGATGTGGGAGCACCCGGCGGCGGAGCTGGAGGCGGAGTTTGCCGCCCTGCTGAACGATCCCGACGCCGGGCTCTTCACGGCGAAAGCCATGGGTGAGACCGTCGCCTTCGCCCAGTGCCAGCTCCGGCGGGACTACGTGGAGGGCTGCTCCACCAGCCCCGTGGGCTACCTGGAGGGGATCTTTGTGGACGAGGCCCACAGAAAGCAGGGCGTCGCCGCGGCCCTGCTCCGGGCCTGCGAGGCTTGGGCAAAAGAAAAGGGCTGCACCGAGTTCGCCAGCGACTGTGAGCTGGACAACACGGACAGCCTGCGCTTCCATGAAAGCCTCGGCTTCACGGAGGCCGATCGGATCGTTTGCTTTACGAAAAAACTGTAAAAAACGGAACAACCGGATCCCCCGCCTTGACTGGCGGGGGATCCGGTTGTCTTCGCCTTTTCCTTGCGGGGTAGTCCTTGCCGTGTCACTCCAGGCCGAAGGAGACAGCGATCGCCTCGTTGACCCGGCTCATCTGCTCGTCGCTGAGCCTGCCCATGTGCTCCCGCAGGCGGCGTTTGTCCAGGGTGCGGATCTGCTCCAGCAGGACCACCGAGTCCTTCGCCAGGCCCACCTCCCGGCCCGGAACCGTGATATGGGTGGGCAGCCGGGCCTTGCCCAGCTGGCTGGTGATGGCCGCGGCGATGACCGTGGGGGAATGGCGGTTGCCCGTGTCGTTCTGCACGATGAGCACAGGCCGGGTCCCGCCCTGCTCGCTGCCCACCACCGGGCTCAGGTCCGCGTAATAAATATCGCCCCGTCTGACCTTGGATTCCATACGACTCACACTCCGGTTTTGATTTCCCTCCTATTCTTCCACCTTCAGGAAAGAATTATACGGTCAAACCAGTTTATGCGAGTGTGTCGATTCTTGTCACACGATGTACTGCAATACCTCCATCCGCTCCTCGCCGTCCAGGTAGAAGCGGGGGGTGCGCTTGTTGATGCCGCAGAGGGTCTCGTAGGGGATGGTCCCCGTCAGCCGGGCCAGGTCGTCCACGGGGATGGCCGCGTCGCCGTCGGTGCCGAAGACCGTCACCACGTCGCCCACCCGGGCTTCCGGGACCTCCGTCACGTCCACCATGCACATATCCATGCAGATCCGGCCCACCACCGGGACCCGCTTGCCGTGGAGGAGGAAGCTCACCCGGTTGGACAGGCTCCGGGCCAGGCCGTCGGCGTAGCCGATGGCAAGGACCGCGATGGTCCGGGGGGCCGGGGTCACGTAGGTCCCGCCGTAGCTGACGCCGATCCCCGCCTCGAAGGGCCGGATCTGGGAGACCGTGGTCCGCAGGCTCATGAGGGGCCGCAGGTCGAAGCGCCCCGTCAGCTCCTCGCTGGGGCTGATGCCGTAGGTGGCGATGCCGGGCCGAACCATGTCGAGGGCGTATTCCGGGTGGAGGAGGGTGGCGGCGGAGTTGCAGCAGTGCCGCAGCTTGAAGTGCACCCCGGCGGCGGCCAGGGCCTCGGTCATGGCGGTGAAATGCTCAAACTGCCGCTTCGTCTCGGCCTCGGCCTCCTGACAAAGGGAGTCCGCCACGGGGAAGTGGGTGAAGATGCCCTCGGTGACAAAGCAGTCCAGGGCGGCGATCCGCTTGATCTGATCCAGGGTCTCCTCGTTGTCCGCAAAGAAGCCCAGCCGGGACATGCCCGTGTCCAGCTTGATATGGATCTTCAGCCGCTTGCCCGTGCCCGCCAGGGCCTCGGCCAGCTGCATGGCGTATTCGATGGAGTGGACCTCCTGCCGGATGCCCATGTCCACCATGTCCTCGGCGTAAAAGGCCGGGGTGTAGCCCAGAATCAGAATGGGCAGGCGGATATAGCTCCGGCGGAGCTGGACGGCCTCCTCCATATTGGAGACGGCCAGATAGTCCGCCCCCAGGTCCACCAGCTGGCGGCTCACGGGAACCGCCCCGTGGCCATAGGCGTCGGCCTTGACCACGCCCAGGAAGCGGCAGTCCGCAGGGATGCAGCTCCGCAGCAGGCGGTAATTGTGGCTGAGATTGTCCATGGAGATGTCAGCCCAGGTCCTCTTTAGCAGTTTCATTTGTATCTCCGGCTTTCTGTCGAGTATTCGCGGCGCACACTGTGCGCCCCTACGGGGAAGTATTCCATTGAAAATTGCGGATTTCCGCCTGAAAGCGTGTCCGCCCGTCCAGAGCCAGCTCGGCCCGGATCGGGACGCCCGAGGCGTCGAACCGGGTGCGGACCGTCAGGGCCCCGTCCTCGTAAGAGGCCAGCAGGGTCCCGTCCTCGGTCCCGGCGGAGGCGATCCAGTCCCGGGCCCAGGCCCGGACCAGGCGTCCGGGGACCGCGGCGGGGGCCAGCTCCGTGTCTGGGAGGGTCCCCAGGCCCAGGGCCAGGTCCTCATAGGTCAGGCGCCCCGTCTCGCCGTCGGTGACGGCGGAGATCCCGGCGATGCTCTCCGGGGCCAGGACCCTCACGGTTCCGTTTCCCCCGGCGTCCAGCGCGCAGGCCAGACGCAGGGCCCAGCTCTGCCCGTCGGTATCGGCCAGGGCCTCCAGCTCGAAGCCGCAGCCCTCGCGGGCCAGCAGCTTCGCGCGAAAATCCATTGCCGCCTGCAAGGGATCGTTGGCTTTGCCCGCGCAGGCGCAGAGCAGGCAAAGGCTCATCATCAGTACGGCAAGAAACAGATTCCTTCGCCGCACTTTTTTCACTCCTTGGGGTTATTTCGTAGGGGCCGGCGTCCTCGACGGCCCGCAGCCTTCAATTTCAAATAGCTTCGGGGCGTCGAGGACGCCGCCCCCTGCGGGATTATTTCAGGAACAGGGGCAGATTGGCAATCATATCCGACGGCGTCATCCCGTACTCCCCCCAGGCCGCGGCGCAGTAGTCCCCCACGGCGCCGTGGAGCCAAGCCGCCGCGGCGGCGGCCTCCGCCGGGGCCAGGCCCTGGCCCAGCAGGGCCAGCAGGATCCCCGCCAGCACGTCCCCGCTGCCGCCAGTGGCCATGCCCGGATTGCCGGTGGGGTTCAAATAGACCTTCTCCGGGCTCACGGTCAGGCTCCGGTGGCCCTTGAGCAGGACGGTGACGCCCCAGCGCCGGGCCAGCTCCTTCGCGCTCTCGTAGCGCCGCTCCGGGGCCGGATCGCCCCCCAGGCGGCGAAACTCCCCGTCGTGGGGCGTGAGGATCACGGGACCCTTGGCCTGTCCCAGTACAT
>CAMVKI010000014.1 GCA_947168005.1 uncultured Clostridia bacterium | reverse complement strand
CCAGGTGGCCTCCCAGACCATGCAGGCCATGGCCGTGACCCACGCCGTGGTGGATATGCCCATTTTCCACCCCCTGATCGGCATGGACAAGGAGGAGATCGTCACCCTGGCCCGGAAGATCGACACCCTGGAGACCTCCATCCTGCCCTACGAGGACTGCTGCACGGTCTTCACCCCCAAGCACCCCAAGACCAAGCCCAAGCTGAATGAGGTGGAGCGCGTCGAAGCCAAGCTGGACGTGGAGCAATTAATTGCCCGCGCCATCGAGAACACAGAACTGGTGAAGGTGAGATACAATGGATAAGATCAAACTGCTTGTAGAGGCCTTGAAGGCGCGGGCAATTACGATCGCCACCGCCGAGTCCTGCACGGGCGGGCTGCTGGGCAAGTGCATCACCGATATTTCCGGCAGCTCGGCGGTCTATCCCGGCGGGGTGATCTCCTACTGCAATCGGATCAAGCACGCGGTCCTGGGGGTGGATCAGGAGGACCTGGACAGCCTGGGCCCGGTCTCGGCCACCGTGGCCCGGCAGATGGCCGAGGGCGTGCGCCGGGTCATCGGCGCGGACCTGGGCGTCTCCGTCACGGGCATCGCGGGCCCCAACTCCGACGAGACGGGCCGCCCCGTGGGCCTGGTCTATATCGGTGCCAGCGACGGCATGACCACCCTGATCCGGGAATACCGCTTCGACGGCGACCGCGCCGCCGTCCGCGCCCAGGCCGCCGAGGCCGCTGCGGAGCTGGCGCTGAAGCTGATTGAGAATTAAGAATTATGAATTAAGAATTAAGAATTATCGGCAGAACACACAAAAATTGCTTGAAATTTTTGTGTGTTCTGCTCTGACCCGAAGGGAGAGGCCCATGAAAAAGATTTGGCTGCTGCGGATTCTGACAGCGCTCTGGCTCGCCGTTTTGCTCCGGATTACCGTATTCCGAAACGGCTGTTTTTCCCACGGCCTCTTCTCCGGGCGGGTTGAATTGGACGCCTTCGCCTACTACGCGGAGCTGGCCCGGCGGGGGAACTGGCGGTATTTTTGCTATCTCTTCGTGGGGAATCTGCTCTGGTTCGCCCCCGCGGGGGCCCTGGTCCGGCTCCGGGGCGGGAAGCTGTGGCAGGCCGTCCCGGCCGGGCTGGGCCTGTCCCTGCTGGTCGAGACCCTCCAATTCGTCCTCGGCTCCGGCGTCTCTGAATTAGACGACCTGATTTTGAACACCGCAGGCGCCCTCCTCGGCTATGCTGCCGCGTTAGCGCTCCTTTCCGTATTTCGCCGTAGGGGCGCTCATTGAGCGCCCGCCTGCGCGAAAGGAATCTTAAATCCCGACGCCCGAATCTCGAAGCCCAGGCGCGGATCCCAAAAAAATCATTTTCCCTATTGACAAAAAACCACAAAATATAGATAATATAAAGTAGCAAATCCCCAACATTTCGAGAAAGAATTGGAGGAATCCCTATGGCAGAAATAATCGTCCGCAACAAGGACAAAAAGGAAACCGAAGCCGTCAAAAAGGTCTCAGAGACTGCAAAAAAGGCGGAGCCTGCTGCTAAGAAGGCGGCGGAGACGACGGTAAAGAAAGCGGAGACAGCGAAAAAGCCGCAGACTATCGTGACCCCCAACAAGCCCACCGGCGGCAGCACCATTGGCCTGCGGATTGGCGCCGTCGTGCTCTGGGTTTTGGCGCTCGCCTTCGAAATCCTTGCGATTCTGGCAATTACGAAGGACTTTACCATTCGGTTCACCAACAATGGCAACACCAACCTGTGGATCATCCTGATTGGCTGTATCGTTCTGGACCTGGCTTGCTGCATCCTTGCGGCCCAGCTCTGGAAGAAGGCCAACCACATCCATCCCATGAGCGAGAAACGCGGCAAGTTCCTGTTCTACCTCTGGAATGAGCTGGGCGTCGTTATGGTCTGCATCTGCTTCCTTCCCCTGATTATCCTGCTTCTGAAAAACAAGAAGCTGGACGGCAAAATGAAGACCATCGTCACCATCGTGGCCGCCGCTGCCATGCTGATTGCGGGATTTGTTTCTGCAGATCCGCATCCTATCTCCGCCGAACAGCAGGAAGCCGCCGAGCAGCAAGTGACTACCGATGTTTACTGGACTCAATTTGGTCATAAATACCACGTTTATGATGACTGCGGCGCAATCAAGAACTCCAATACCCTCTATAAGGGGCCTGTCTTGGAGGCGATCGAGTCTGGCCGTACCGCCATGTGCTCCTTCTGCGCCAACAGAGCAGAAAAGGATGGTATGAATCTGAGCGGTTTGAACGTGGAAGGCCGTGCCGCGGAGGAGAACGAGGACGCTCCCGCCTCCGAGGCGGAGCTCCCCATCAACACCCAGGCTGTCCCCACCGTGACGGGAGGGAACTGAGATGGCCTTTGATCTCAATTCCATCGGCGCCCTGATCTCCGGCGACGGCCTGAACGCCCTCAGCAAGCGGACCAAGGTGGGCAAGGAGGACGTGGCAAAGGTCCTCTCCGCGGGCATCCCCGCGCTGGTGGGCGGCATGCGCCGCAACGCCGGTGCGGAGGCGGGGGCCGCGTCCCTCTCCAAGGCCCTGGCGGACCACAGCGCCGACGACGTGACCAACCCCGCGGCCTTCCTGAAGGGGGCCGATCTCAAGGACGGCAAGAAAATCCTGGGCCATGTCCTGGGCGACGACCAGAAGGGCCTTGTGGACGAGATTTCCCGGGCCTCCGGCGTCACCAAGGGCAAGACCACCACGATCCTGGCCCTGGTGGCCCCCCTGCTGCTGTCCCTGCTGGGCCAGAACAACGGCAGCTCCGGCGGCGGTCTGCTGGGCCTGCTGGGCGGTCTGCTGGGCATGGGCGGCCAGAGCTCCGGCGGCCTGCTGGGCGGTCTGCTCGGCGGCGGCCAGCAGCAACAGCAGCCCCAGCCCCAGAGCAGCGGCCTGCTGGGCTCCCTCCTGGGCGGCAATGCCAACAGCAACGCCTCCCTGGCCTCCGGCCTGTTCTCCTCCCTCTTGGGAGGCGGCGGCAGCAGCCAGAACAACGCCGGCGGCAGCGTGATCCAGCTCGCCGAGCAGCAGGCCCAGGAGCCTCAGTCCTCCGGCCTTCTGGACGGCTTCCTGAATCTGTTCCATTGATTTGTATCAAGCGCAAAGAAACGGCCTCCTGCGGGAGGCCGTTTCTTTGCGCTTATTTTATTCCGCTTCGATTTCCTTGATGATACACTCGTTGCCCCGGAGCAGCCAGGTCTCGCCGGAGCCGCAGTAGGGGCATTCCCGGCCGTATTTCACGGTCTCGTAAGTCTGCTTGCAGCTGTCGCACCAGGTCACGGCGGGGATGGTCTCCAGGACCAGCTCGCTCTCCTTCAGGACCGGGTGCCGGAGCTTGAAATAGTCCCAGGCGTCGGTGAAGAGCTCCGTCATAATGCCGGAGACCTCCCCCACCTGGAGGACCACCTTGCCGATGGCCTTCAGCTTATGCTCCTCGGCCGTCTGGTCCAGGGTCTTTGCCAGGTGGAGGACGATACCCATTTCGTGCATATTATTTCTTCTTTCCGAAGAGGATCTTGAACTCGCGCTGGGCGGCGTACTTCGCCACCACGGGGAGCTTGTCCTCGCAGCGGATCATCCGGGAGGCGTCGGGCAGGTCCCGGCTGAGATGGATGGCGTCGAACTCGCAGCGGGTGGTGCACAGGCCGCAGCCGATGCAGCGGTTCAGGTCCACCACGGAGGCGCCGCAGCTCAGACAGCGATTGGCCTCGGCCTTGGCCTGCTCCTCGGTGAAGCTCAGGCGCACGTCGCCGAAGGTTCCCCGGGCGTTGACGTTCTTCTTGCCGGGGATATTGCGCTTGGCGGTGTCGAAGCCCTGGGGATCGATGAGGACCTTGCTCTTGTCCAGCTCCTTGAACTCCCGCAGATCCCGGGCGATGGTCTGGCTCTGGCCGGGATGGACGTAGCGGTGCATGGACTCGGAGCCCTTCTTGCCCTCGGCAATGGCGTCGATAGCGAACTTCGCGCCGTGGGCGATGTCGCCGCCCACGAAGATGCCGGGCTCGCCGGTCTCGAAGGTGACGGGATCGTGGACCACGGTGCCGTTGCGGTTGAGCTGGACCTGGGTGCCCTTCAGCAGCTCGCCCCAGACGGCGCTCTGGCCGATGGCCTGGAGGACCGTGGTGCAGGGCAGGGTGATGGTCTCGTTCTCGTCATATTTGGGAGCGAAGCGGTGCTCGGCGTCGTAGACCGAGGTGCAGCGCTTGAAGACGATGCCCGTGACCTTGCCGTCTTCGACCAGGACCTCCTTGGGGCCCCAGCCGTTGAGGACCTCGATGCCCTCCTCCTTTGCCTCGTCCACCTCTTCCTTGGCGGCGGGCATTTCGGCCTCGCTCTCCAGGCAGAGCATGGTGATCCTGCCGCCGGTGGTCCGGGCGGCGGTCCGGGCCACGTCCACGGCCACGTTGCCGCCGCCGACGACCACCACGTCGCCGGGCAGACGGACGGAGTGGTCCTTGTTGACCCGGTTCAGGAAGGCGATGCCGGACTCCACGCCCTCGGCGTCCTCGCCGGGCACGCCGGCCTTGCGGCCGCCCTGGAGACCGATGGCAAGATAGAAGGCCTTGTAGCCCTGCTCCCTGAGCTGGGCGAGGGTGAGGTCCCTGCCGATCTCCACGCCGCAGCGGAACTCCACGCCCATCTGGCGCAGGACGTCAATCTCGGCGGCCAGCACGTCCTTCTCCAGCCGGAAGCTGGGGATGCCGTACTGCAGCATGCCGCCGGGCAGGGGATCCTTCTCAAAGACGGTGACGTCGTAGCCCCGGGTGCGCAGATAGTAGGCGCAGCTCAGGCCCGCGGGGCCGGCGCCGATGATCGCCATCCTGTAGTCCGGTCCCCACATGCCGCCGTCGTCCTTCTCGCAGATGGGAACGTAGCGGTTTTCCTGCTTCAGCTCCAGGCCGGAGACGAACTTCTTGACCTCGTCGATGGCGATGGGCTCGTCCACGGTGCCCCGGGTGCAGGCGTCCTCACAGCGGCGGTTGCAGATGGCGCCGCAGACCGCGGGCAGGGGGTTGTCCTGCTTGATGAGCTTCAGGGCCTCCAGATAGCGGCCCTCCTTCGCCATCTTCAAATAGCCCTGAACGGCGATATGGGCGGGACAGGCGGTCTTGCAGGGGGCGGTGCCGCTGTCGTAGCAGTTGATCTTGGCGTCCTCCCGGTAGTGGATGTTCCAGTTGTCGGCGCTCCACTTCTTAGCGTCGGGCAGCTCGGTGACGGGATAGACCACGGGGCCTTCCTTGGTGCAGAGCTTCTGGCCCAGCTTGGCCGCGCCCACGGGACAGACCTCCACGCACTTGCCGCAGGCCACGCACTTTTCGCTCTCCACGTGGGCCCGGTAGGCGGAGCGGGACATATTGGGGGTGTTGTAGAGCTGGGAGGTGCGCAGGGCGTTGCAGACGCCGGCGGCGCAGTTGCAGATGGCGACGATCTTGTCCTCGCCGTCGATGTTGGTGATCTGGTGGACGAAGCCGTGGCGCTCGGCCCGCTCCAGAATCTCCAGGGCCTCCTCATAGCTGACGTAGCGGCCCATGCCCTTGTCCACCTGGTATTCGGCCATATCGCCCATGCCCATGCAGAACTCGCCGTTGATCTGGCCGGAGCCCTCGCCGCGCATGGCCTGCTGCTTGCGGCAGGTACACTGACCGATGGAGTACTTGTCGTACTTCTTCAGCCAGTGGGAGATGTGCTCCACGTCGGCGGTCACGTTCTCGTGCTCGATGGCCTTCTCCACGGGGATGACGTGCATGCCCACGCCGGCGCCGCCCAGGGGGATCATGGGGGTTACGTTCTCCAAAGGCATCTGGGTCATCAGATTGAAGAAGGTGGCGAGCTCGGGATGCTGGGCCGTCAGCTCGTCGTTCATCATCATGAACTCGGCGGAGCCGGGGACGAAGATGGGCACGTTGTAGTGCTTGGTCTTCTGGGGGCCCTCCCGGGTCATTTCCACCATGCCGACCCAGCAGAGGTGCTTGACCATCTTTTCGGTGGCCTCCTCGGACATGTTGTTCATCTTCGCCAGGGTGGGGACGTCGTAGGGAACCCGGGTCTTCTTGAAGTTCAGCAGAAACTGCGCCTCTTCCTTGGTCAGCACCGCGTCCAGGGCCCAGTATTCGGGATCGTCATATTTCAGCGAGCGGGTGTATTTTTCCAGATAGCGGTCGGTGATCATGGTGCCCAGCTTCAGAATGAGCTTGGCCTTTTCGGGGTCCGCGGGCTTGTAGTTGGGGTCTTGCTTGAAATCGCGTTCGTTGACCATGCGGTTTTTTTGATCTTTCATTTCCGGCTCCTCTCAGATTTGTATGTCGTTGTGTTTGAATGCCTGTAATTCGCCTGTGATCCATTGCTCCAGCGCCTCCATGCCCTCGCCGGTTTTGGCGCTGACGGGGAAGATCCGAATCAGGGGATTCAGCCTGTGGACGCGCTCCGCACATGCTTCAAGGTCAAAGTTGAAAAAGGGAAGGGCGTCGGTTTTCGTAATGACGAGGGCGTCGCTCTTTTGGAACATCAGGGGGTATTTCAGAGGCTTGTCGTCGCCCTCGGGGACCGAGAGCAGCATGATATTTTTGGCCGCGCCGGTGTCGTACTCGGCGGGGCAGATCAGATTTCCCACGTTTTCCAGGAAGATCAGGTCCCGATCCTTTGCCTCCATGGCCTCCCAGGCGGCGGCGGTCATGCCCGCGTCCATGTGGCACATGCCCGAGGTGTGGACCTGGATGGCCGCGGCCCCCAGGGCCTCGATGCGCCGGGCGTCCACGTCGGACTCGATGTCCGCCTCCATGACGCCGATCCTCAGCTCCGGCAGCTCCCGGATGATCCGGGAGAGCAGGGTGGTCTTGCCGGAGCCGGGGCTGCTCATAAGGTTGACCAGCAGGGTTCCGGCCTCCCGCATCCGGGCGCGCAGGGCCTCGGCGTCCAGGTCGTTGGAGGCGGTGACGGTTTCGTTCAGGGTGATCGTGATCACAGACCCCGCCTCCTTTCCTCCAGCCGCTTCGCCAGCCAGTCGGCCAGGGCGTCAAAGCCCTCGCCGCTTTTCGCGGAGACCGGGAAAATCTCGATATCCGGGTTCAGAGCCCGGGCCCGGGCCGCGGCGGCGTCGAGGTCGAAGTCAAAGACCTCGGCGGCGTCGAGCTTGTTCACCAGCATTACGTCGCTGACGCGGAACATCAGCGGGTATTTGAGGGGCTTGTCGTCCCCCTCGGGGACGGAGAGAATCATCATCCGCAGGCCCGCGCCCACGTCGAACTCCGCGGGGCAGACCAGATTTCCCACGTTTTCCAGGAAAATCAGGTCCAGGTCCCCGACGCCGAGGGCCTCCAGGCCCCGGGCGGTCATGTCCGCGTCCATGTGGCAGAGCCCGCCGGTGTGGAGCTGGATGACCTTCGCTCCGGCCTCGGCCACGGTCCTGGCGTCCACGTCGGAGTCCACGTCGGCCTCCATGACGCCGATCCGATATTGAGCTCCGAGCCGCTTGATCAGTTGGAGAAGGACCGAGGTCTTTCCGGCCCCGGGGGAGCCCATGAGGTTCACCAGCAGGACGCCCCGCTCCGCCAGCGCGCTTCGGGTCTCGGCGGCACAGCGCTCGTTGTCCGCCAGGACCCGCTCCTTGACGTCAATAATTTTGTAGTCCATGATTCACTCTCCTGTGACAGCTTTTGCTTTTCTATCAGTATAGCATTGTTTGCAAAAAAAAGATATAACTATTTTCGTTTTTTTCCATATATTTTCTAAAAATTGTCATATGTTCAAAAAGACGCTTCCATGCGCGGAAAGCGCACGGAAGCGTCCGAAAACGCGGGATCTGACTGCGCGGCTCTGAGAAACGGGATCAGAGGGCCGCTCTCGCCATGGCCTCCTCGTAGTCCTTGGTGCCGACGAAAACGGGGTTGGAGTAGGGGTTCTTCTTCATCTTGAGGGAGCGCTTGATGATGACAGCCATGCAGAGCACGTTCACGCCGATGGAAAGCATGGCGATGAAGCCCTGCATCCGCGGGTCTGCGGTAATGCCCATCGAAGCGATGGCCTCCCCGGCAGCGGCGGTCTTGCCCTGGCCGGCGTTGAAGAGGGAGATGGCCTTCTCATAGAGGTCCATGGTGGTGACGCCGTTGGCGGCGGCCCCGCCGTAGAGGCTGGGCAGGACGGCGGCGAAGCGGCCCTTCAGCTGGAACAGGGGCACGGTCTGGGCCCACATGCACCAGATGGCCAGGGTGTTGGCGCGGTTCTGAATCCAGCCGCCCTTGTTCCACAGGGCATTGGCAACGGTGGGAGCCAGGAGCAGGGCGAAGCCGCAGTACCAGGCGTGGGTGGGCAGATTCAGGTAGGTGTACTCGAAGTTCCAGATGTCATAGGCCACGATGAACCAGATGGTCATGTCGGGCCAGAGCATGTCGGACCGGTTCTTGTCCTTGGAGCTGTAGAGGTGGATGCAGCCGGTCATGCAGAAGATGTTGATGAGACCGGCCAGGGCGTTGAGCACGTTCCACCAGCCGCCGTAGAGGAACACGCCCTCGTTGGAGGCCCACCAGGCGCCGGCCAGATTGCCGGAGATCTTCAGGGCCGCCAGAGCGGACTCCATGTCGGAGACGTTGGCGATCATGATGTTGGCGGCCACGATGAACCAGGGATACCACTTGAACCACTTCTTCTTGCCGAGGCCCCACTGATACTTGATCATCATGAAGCCCACACAGCCGACGTCGGCGGCGTAGAGCTTGAAGTAGTGGAACCAGCCGTCCATGTAGGCGACGGTGGGGTTCGCCTTGCCGCCGAAGAGGCCGACGTGGGCGAGGACGTAGTACACGGTGAGCAGGACGGGGATGATCACGAAGATGATCATGCCGCCGGCCTTGGTCTTGCGACCCAGCTCATTCAGAATGATGAGCCCGGCAAATACCAGGACCCAGCCCAGAATCTGCCACAGATTGCTGATTTGAAAAATCATTTCTTTCCTCCCTGGATGATATTATTGTTGTTTCATCCAAGCTTATTATACACCTTTTGCATACTTTGTCAAGAAGATGAAATCGGGGACGGTTCTCGATTTCATCTAAGTTAACATAAAAAGATGAAATCGGGGACGGTTCTCAATTTCATCTAAGTTGACATAAAATTGCTTTCGGCAAAAAAGTACGTGCATTTTCGCGGGAATTGTTGTATAATACCGGCAGAATCTCAAAAAGAACAACGAGGAGGATAAAACATGCCAAAGGTATTGTTGCTCAACGGCAGCCCCCGCCCGAAGGGCTGCACCGCCGCGGCCCTGGCGGAGATGATCCGGGTCTTTGAGGAGGAGGGCGTGGACTGCGAGCTGGTCCAGGTGGGCGGCAGGCCCGTCCGGGGCTGTATCGCCTGCGGCCGCTGCGGGGAGCTGGGCCGCTGCGTCTTCGACGATCCGGTCAACGAGACCGCGCCCAAATTCCGGGAGGCCGACGGCCTGGTGATCGGCAGTCCGGTCTACTACGGCTCCCCCAACGGGAGCCTGCTGGCCTTCCTGGACCGGCTGTTCTACAGCAGTCCCTTCCCGAAGCACATGAAGGTCGGCGCGGCGGTGGTCTCCTGCCGCCGGGGCGGCAACACCGCCAGCTTCGATGTGCTGAACAAGTACTTCACCATCAGCGGCATGCCCGTGGCCTCCTCCACCTACTGGAACCAGGTCCACGGCTTCACGGCGGAGGACGTGCAAAAGGACCTGGAGGGGCTCCAGACCATGCGCAACCTGGCCCGGAGCATGAGCTTCCTCATGCGGGCCATTGCCGACGGGAAGGAGAAGTACGGCCTTCCCAGCCTGGAGCGCGGCGCCTTCACCAGCTTCCCGGACGGGAAATAAACGGCAAACGCATACGGAGCCGCGGCTGGAAAAGACCAGCCGCGGCTCCGCGGTCTCGCGCCCTATTCCTGGGGCATGGTGGAGGGATCCACGCGCTCGATGATGAACTTGTTCTGGATGAAGCCCATCTTCATGTGGACCTTGGCGCAGATGTGGGGATCCTGGGGGGTCAGATCGAACACCGGGTCGTTGCACTTGCGGTTCATGCCGCTGACGATGTGCATCTTGTACTGGCCGTAGGGCAGGGGGATCGTGACGGTCTCCCGGTTGGCGATGGCGCCGCAGGGCTGCTCGTTCAGATAGATGCCGAAGCCGACGGCCGCGCCCATGACGTTGCCCATGCGATAGAGGGTGATGGACGCGGGCTGGTTCACGTCCAGCGGAGCGCCGCACTTGGCGCAGGGAGCAGAGCCGTTCAGGTTCTGCACATTGCCGCAGGCGGGACATTTCATGCGATAGATTCGTGCCATTTTTGGAGCCTCCTTCCAATTACAGGCCGAAGACCTGCGGCTCTATGATAGTGCATCCGCCGGGAAATGTCAACTCTTTCCCGGATTTCGGGGATGTTCTTCGACGGTTTTTCCGCTCCCGCTTGCAAAGCGGGCGATTTTGCATTATAATGTAAATGATACGCAGAACGCGGAAGCAGGGAGGGGAAACCGGATGAAAGAAAACAGGCTGCGGCAAATCCTGGGCTATATCGTCAATCTGAGGGCCGTGTTTCAGCGGGTCAGCAACGAGCCGCCGGACCATGCCGTGCGGCACTACGTGGAGTCCTTCTTCGCGCCGATCCGCTATTCCTCGGAGCTGGGCCAGGCGAAAAACGCGGTGATCGCCGCCCTGGAGCCCGTCTACGAGGAGCTGAAGCGAGAGGACGAGGGCGGAGCCTTCCAGACCCTGGTGGCCCGGTACCCCGACCTGGAAAGTCTGCTGGAGGCCGCGGGCATCGACCCGGCCAAGGCGGAGGCGTGGCGGCGGAGGAGCGCTGACCGGAGCTGGGAGCGCTTTCTGACCTTCTTCCGGAAGCGGAGGCTCCGGATGTGGATGCTCAACGTGATTCTCCTGTTCGTTGTGGGCAACGTCGTGCTGCAAGCCCGCTCCTTCGGCTGGACCGCGGCTCTGCGGATCGCCTTCAACGGGGCCCTGGCCGCGGGGGTCCTCTTCTTCGGACTCCGCAGGCTTCGCTCCGCCCTGGGCGGGGACCCGGCCTCCGCGGACCGCTTCGAGGAGATGGAGGGCCTCTTCGACCGCTATGCCAGGAAGAGCCTCAACTGGCTCATGGCCCTGATTCTCGAATTCTTCATTTCGGTCTTTGAGCTGGTGAATCTCGGCGTCAATTCCAGAGCCTCGGAGATCCTGGAGCGGCTCACGGGCAACTTGCTGATTCTGGCCCTGCTGGGGCTCTTCCTTGCAAAGAACCTGCTGCCCCTGCGCTGGCTCGTGAAAAACGTGGAGTTTGAGCGGGCCGCGGCCTGCAAAAAGGAGCTCCGGCGGGTGCTGCTCCTCTCGGGACTCTACTGGCTCCTCTCCCTGGGCCTCTACTTCGTCTTTGAATACTACCTGGTCAAGAATATCGCCTTCGTGTTCTACGCCGGCTATATCCTGAGCATCCTCGCCTTCAACTGCTTCCGGCTCCGGCACTTCTGCTATTCCCGGCTGAAGCTGACCAAGCCCGCCGTGGCGGTGATCCTCCTGGCCCTGCTCGCCGGAGGCGGGCTCATGTACATGCGGCGGAACGTCTGGCTGACCCAGCCCTTCATCAACTCCGTCCCCAACGTGTACGAGGCGAAGAACGAGATCGTCTACGACGGGGAGAGCGGCGTCTTCACCGTCACCAACGACGACGGGTCCGATTTCAGGATTCTTCAGCTCACCGACATCCACCTGGGCGGCAGTCTGATCTCCTACGACAAGGACCTCAAGGCCCTCCAGGCCTGCGAGCGGCTGATCGAGCACACCCGGCCGGACCTGGTGATCGTCACCGGCGATCTCTGTTATCCCATCGGCATCCAGTCCTTCTCCTTCAACAACGACGCGCCCATTCAGCAGTTTGCGGCCTTTATGCGCAACACCGGCGTTCCCTGGGCCTTCACCTACGGCAACCACGACACCGAGAGCGTGGCCCTGGTGGACGAGAGCGGCCTGAACGAGCGCTTCAAAGCCCTCTCCTGGAGGACCAGCAAAAACCTCCTCTATCCCTACGTCCAGCCGGAGATCACGGGCCGGAACAACCAGCTCATCGAGCTCCGCAACGCCGACGGCAGTCTGAACCAGGCCCTCTTTCTCATCGACTCCAACGCCTACACCGGGGAGGGCCTCAACAAATACGACTACATCCACGACGACCAGGTGGCCTGGTATCGGGAGCAGGTCCTCCGGCTGAACGCCGAGGCGGGGCGGACCGTCTCCTCCCTCTGCTTTATCCATATCCCCCTCCAGGAGTACAAGACCGCCTACGAGCTGTACCTGGCGGGGAGCGATGAGGTCCGGTACTTCTTCGGCTCCAACGACGAGAAGGGGGAGAAGAAGGTCTACTGCTCCGACTATCCCAGCACGATCTTTCAGACCGCCAGGGAGCTCGGCAGCACCACGGCCTTCTTCTGCGGCCACGACCACTACAACAATCTGTCTCTGGAATACCGGGGCATCCGCCTGACCTACGGCATGAGCATCGACTACTACGTCTCCCTGGGCATCGCCCGGGACACCAAGCAGCGCGGCGCCACCCTGATTACCTGCCACCCGGATTCGAGCTACGACGTCGAGCAGGTCCCCCTGATCTCCCTGCCTCCCGCGCCATAGGGACGGCCATTGGCCGCCCGCACCCCGCTCGTAGGGGCCGATGCCCACATCGGCCCTTCCCCGCCCGGACAAGGGATCAGGGATCAAGGATCAAGGATCAGGGTGGGAAAAGGGTTGAGAGAGCAGGGGGCAGGGCTCCTCTTCGCAGGTGCCAACATTGGCCGCCCGCGCCCCGCTCGTAGGGGCGGTCATTGGCCGCCCGCGCCCCGCCCGTAGGGGCCGATGCCCACATCGGCCCTCCCCCGCCCGGACAAGGCAGCAGGCGGGGCTGTAGCGCCGGCAATCTGCCGGCCCGGTTCCCCGTCTTGGATGAATGAATAATGAATAATGAATAGTGAATAATTGTGGTATTTTTCAATTCTGCGAATTGAAAAATGAAAATCATTTTAAACATCTGAATAAGGCAAACGAATGTTTCACGTGGAACATTTTCAATTTACAAAGGAGGCTTTCCTATGGCTTCTCTGGAACAACTGACCGTCGCCATTCCCAACGCGGGGCGCAGGACCCTGCTGGCCGCCTTGTCTGATCTTTCGGAAGCGCGCTTCCCGGACCGTCTCCGGGTCTGCGTCCTGGACGCGGAGCGGATGGACGCCCCGGCCCAGATCGCCCTGCTGGACAAGCTGGCCGCCGATCCCCTGCTGGACGTGATCTTCGCCCTGAACAAGGCCGACCGGATCACCGGGCCCCGGACCGTCATCACCCGGACCCTGGCCCTGCTGCGGGAACGCGGCTTCCGCCAGCCCATCCTCTACCCCGTCTGTGCCCGGGCGGCCCTGCTCTTCGGCCTGCCCACGGAGCAGATCGCCGGGGACGAGCTCATGTCCGAGCTGGGCAGCTTCTATTTCCGCTACAGCCCCGGCGAACAGAGCCTCTCCGCCTTTGCCGTGACCCGGGACGGCTCCCGCTGCCTGGGCAGCCGGGAGGTCACCCCGGAGCAGCTTCGCCTCGCCGTGACCAACACCGGCGTCCCCGCCCTGGCCGCAGCCCTGGAGGCCCTGCGGCTGCCGGAGGTCGAAATGCAAAATGCAAAATGCAAAATGCAAAATGAGGGGGCAGATGCGCCTGTAGGGGCGGCCATTGGCCGCCCGCCCGAGGAACCCGCTCCCGACGAGGCAACCGGCAACGGGCAACAGGCAACAGGGGACGCGGAACCCGCTTCCGACGAGGCCCCCGCCCCCGCCGAAACCGTAGGGGCGGCCACTGGCCGCCCGCCCGAGGAACCCGCTTCCGACGAGGCCCCCACCCCCGCCGAAACCGTAGGGGCGGCCATTGGCCGTCCGCCCGAGGAACCCGCCCTCGACGAGGAGCCCGCTCCCGTTGAGGAACCTGCACCCGTTGAGGAACCTGCACCCGTTGAGGAACCCGCCCCCGCCGAGACCGTAGGGGCGGCCATTGGCCGCCCGCCCGAGGAACCCGCTTCCGACGAGGAGCCCGACCCCGACGAGGTTCTGACGGAGCTCTTGGAGCTGACCGGACTTTCGGAGGTCCTGGACGAGGACGAAGCCGACGCCGCCCCGGAGGACGGCGCGCCCGAAGCCCCGTCTGAGGAACCCGCCTTCGACGAGGCAACAGGCAACAGGCAACAGGCAACAGGGGACGAGGAACCCGCTCCCAACGAGGCCGCCGCCGCGGGGCTCGACGCCCTGCTGGCCCAGGCCGAGGGCGCGGACTGCGCGAAGCTTCTGGACCTGGCCCGGGCGGTTCCCACCGTGGACGCCTCCAACGAGCTCCGGGATCAGGCCATGGATCAGCTCCACGCGGCCTATCAGAGCCGCCAGGTGGAGGAGCTGGACGCCCTGACCCAGGGGGCGGACGCCCTCGGGCTGGACGCCCTGCGGGCCCTGGCGGACCAAATCTCCGCCGGCCCCTATACCGTCCAAGCCCGCACCCCCTACGCCGCCAAACTCAACCGGCGGATCGACGAGCTCCAGAGCGACGAGCTTGCCGCCCTCTGCGCCGGCGTCGAGGAGGCCGACAGCCGGGAGCTGGCCCAAATCCGCGAGCGGCTGGAAAAGACCGACTGCGCCGAGGTTCTGAAAACCGAACACTATCAGCGCATCGAGGCCCGGCAGGAGGCCCTGGATTTGGAGGCCCTGGACCGGGTCACCGCGGGGGCCGAGCAGATGAACGAAAAGGAGCTCCGGGCCCTGGCCGTCACCCTGGAGGCCAACAACTGGAACCAGAAGTTCGTGACCGGCTACCGCCACAGAATCAATCTTCTGCGGGAGGCCTTCCTTTACAACGAGGTTCAAAACGAGCTGGCCGAGCTGGACGACATGGAGCGCCGGGAGGTCCTGGAGCTGCGGGAGCGGATCGCGCAGAAGGCGCTTCCCGACCGCTTTACCGCCGGGGCCCAGGCCCGGATCGACGAAAAGCTCTACCGGCTGGACATGCTCCGGCTCATGGCCCTGAACAACGACCTGGAGAAGCTGGACTTCGACGGCCTCGACGAGCTCCGCGCCATCGTGGCCCGGGGCGACTACTGCGAGCGGGCCAGGCAGGAATATCTGGACCGGCTCCTGATCCGGGAGAAGGCCCTGATTCTCGAAAATACCTCGGCCAGAGCCGAGCTGGCCCGCCAGCTCATCGCCCAGCACAAGCTCCGCATGAGCGACTTTGTGATCTCCACCGCCAGCCGGGATTACGAGGCCGGCCTGGAGGCCTTCTGGGGCGGCACCGGCCTGGAGCAGCCCCGGGATATCCCGGTCTTCCTCTTCGACAACGCCAGCGACTACGCCATGTCCGGCAGCCGCTTCTACTACAAGAGCGGCCGGGACCTGGCCTATGTGCCCATTGAGAACATCGACCACTTCCAGGTCATGCGCCAGCACCTGTCTCTGAATCTGCAAATCGTCGGGAAGGACAACTCCTACCGGCTCACTGACGCGAAGATCAGCCGCAGCGGGGCCGAGCGCACCCTGGCCTTCCTGAACGACTGCGTGAGCCGCTGGTCGGAGCCCGGTCCTCCCACCAGCCGCGGGATTTCCGCCGAGCTCCGGCTGCCCCGGCTGGACGCCGCGGACTACACCGCCGCGGTGGAGGCCGAGCCGCCCACAGCGAAGGACGCCTGGGAGCAGTTCTGCGCCGCCTATGAGGCCGCGGGGCTCCGGCAGGGCACTCTGGTCCGTCCGGGGGACGAGGCGGGCGCGGAAAAGCTGCGCAGACTGCGCCTGAACTTCGGTCTGCCCGAGAACGCCGCCCTGGTCTGGTACGAATCCGCCTCCCGCCTGGGACCCGCCCGGGAGGGTGTCGCCATCGGCCCCAGCGCCGTCTGGCTGAAGGACGGCAAGCTTCCCCTGCGCTCCATCCCCATCGAGGAAATCTTTGCGCTTCGGCCCGAGAGCAGCCGGCGCCTGACCCTGAGCTCCCTGCACGGCGAGAGCCTGAGCCTGGAGATCTCCGACGACATGGCCCCCCTGCTGGAAAATTATATCCGGACCATCCAGCTCGGCGCCTGGCTGCGCCGGGCGGAGGCAAAGGCATGAGCAAGCGCCTTCCCCGCCGCCGGGACTTCGCTCCCCGCGCGGAAAAAAGAACCGCCCCCGGGGGAGCCCGGTCCGCTGACTGGATTCCCCTGTGGCGGCGCTGCGGGATTCTCCTCTCGCTGCTCGGCTTTGGGATCTTCTTCCTCCCGGTCTTCGGGCGGATTCTCAACCTGGCGAACGGAGCCGCCATGCTCGGCTTCCTGCTCCTGATCGCCGTCCTTCTCAAGTGGCCCCGCTTTCTGGAGCTGCTCCGCCGCATCTGGAGCAGGCGCGCGGGCAAGCTCCTTCTGAGCGTGACCGGCCTGGGGCTGGCGGCTCTGCTGGGGCTGGTGCTGGTGCTCTGCTGCCGGGTGGCGGCCTGCCTCCGGACGAGGCCCGCGGAGCCCTGCCCCACGGTGATCGTCCTGGGCTGTCAGGTCCGGGGCAGCACCCCTTCCCTGCTGCTGAACTATCGGATCCAGACCGCCGGGGACTACCTGGAGGAAAATCCAGAGTCCGTCGCCATCCTCTCCGGCGGCCAGGGCGCCGGGGAGGACATCTCCGAAGCCGAATGCATGTTCCGCGCCCTGACCGCCCGGGGCATCGACCCGGCCCGGCTCTATCTGGAGGGCGCCTCGGGAAACACCCAGGAGAACCTCCAAAACTCCCGGGCCCTGATGGAGCGCGAGAGCCTGGAGGGCCCCGTCGCCATCGTCAGCAACGGCTTCCACGTCCGCCGCGCCCTGATCATCGCCGGGGACCTGGGCCTGGACGCCCAGGGCCTGGCGGCCCCCTCCCACTGGTACAGCCGTCCCACCTACGTCCTGCGGGAGGCTCTGGCAATCGTTGCCTACGCTCTACAGTAAACGAAAAAAACATCCCGTCCCCGGCAATGCGGGGACGGGATGTTTTTCTGCTCTTACTTGGCGGTGGCGCTGACCAGGATGACAGTCATCAGGGTCAGGATCACGAAGGCCAGTCCGATCCACTTGGTGGCCTTGGCCAGCTTGGCGTCCAGGGTCTTGCTGCCGCCCTTCGCCATGAAGGAGTCGGAAGCACCGGCGATGGCGCCGGACAGGCCGGCGGACTTGCCGGACTGGATGAGGATGATGGCGGTGAGCAGAACGGCGCTGATCAGATCGAGCACCAGAACGATGATCTTCAGAGTGTCCATATTCAAACCTCCCAATGCCGCAGTTCACGGCACACGGCAGCCGTTATCTTTACAGAGCGGAGTATATATTACCACATTCAAACAAAAAATGCAAGCATTTTTTTCGTTTTTCAAATAGCAATTTGAAAAACACCTTAATTATTCACTCTTCACTCTTCATTCTTCATTTATACGCCCTTGCCGGCCCAGTTTCCCGTGGCGGCGGCGGTGAGGTAGGCGTTGATGAAGCCGTCGATGTTGCCGTCCATGACCGCGTTGATATTGGTGTTCTCGAAGCCGGTCCGGGCGTCCTTCGCCAGGGTGTAGGGCATGAAGACGTAGTTGCGGATCTGGGAGCCCCACTCGATCTTCTGCTGGACGCCCTTGATGTCGGAGATCTTGTCGTAGTGCTCCCGCTCCTTGATCTCCACCAGCTTGGATTTCAGCATCCGCAGACAGGTCTCCTTGTTCTGGAACTGGCTGCGCTCCTGCTGGCAGGCCACCACGATGCCCGTGGGCTTGTGGATCAGGCGGACCGCGGAGGAGGTCTTGTTGATGTGCTGGCCGCCGGCGCCGGAGCTGCGGTAGACCTGCATTTCGATGTCCTCGGGGCGGATCTCCACGTCCACGTCGTCGGTGATCTCGGGGATCACCTCGACGGCGGAGAAGGAGGTGTGCCGCCGGGCGTTGGCGTCGAAGGGGGAGATGCGCACCAGCCGGTGGACGCCGTGCTCGGATTTCAGGAAGCCGTAGGCGTTGGGGCCCTCCACCAGTATGTCGGCGGACTTGAGGCCCGCCTCGTCGCCCTCGATGTAGTCGAGGATCTTATAGGTGAAGCCGTGGCGCTCGGCCCAGCGGGTGTACATCCGGTAGAGCATCTGGCACCAGTCCTGGGCCTCGGTGCCGCCGGCTCCGGCGTGGAAGCTCATGAGGGCGTTGTTGCCGTCGTAGGTCCCGGTCAGCAGGGTCTCCAGCCGGGCGTCCTCCATCTCGGCCTCCAGCTCGGCGAAGCCGTTCTGCAGCTCCTCCAGCATGGACTCGTCGTTCTCCTCAATCGCCATTTCGCAGATGGTGTAGAGGTCCTCCCACTGGCCCTGCATCTTGGCGAAGCGGGCGCATTTGGCCTCGAGCTGCTTGGTCTTGACCATGACCTTCTGGGACTTCTCGGGATCGTCCCAGAAGCCGGGGGCCTCGGCCATGGCGTGGAGCCGCTCCAGCTCCTCGTTGGCCCCGTCGATGTTCAGAGAGGCCCGCAGATCCTTCAGCTTGGGCTCCAAGTCGTTCAGTTTTACCTTATATTCTTCAAATTCAATCATTGCTATCGTCTCCGTGATAAAATTTCCCATATATTATAATGGATAGAGGGAGCTTTGTAAAGGGTTAATTTTCCTCTTGACAAACGCCGTACTGTGTGCTATAACTGTATTAGCACAAGCGATACAGTTAATACAGAAAGGAGCGTGAGCGCTTGATCAGTCTGAACTACCGGGACCCCCGGCCCATCTACGAGCAGCTGGAGGAAAAGCTCCGGCGGCTGATCCTCTCCGGGGCCATCGCGGAAAACGAACGCCTGCCCTCGGTGCGGGAGCTGGCGGGTCAGCTCGCCATCAACCCCAACACCATCCAGCGGGCCTACCGGGAGCTGGAGCAGGCCGGTTTTATCTACTCCGTCCCCGGCAAGGGCTCCTTCGCCGGGAAGCTCTCCGGCGTGGACGAGGGCCGCAGGCGGGAGCTGCGGGAGAAGCTCGCCGCCGTCTGGACCGAGCTGCTGCAGCTGGGGGAGGACCCCGAGGAGCTGCAAGCCCTCTTGAAGGAAACCGTAGGGGGCGGCCCCTGGACGCCCCGCGAGAAAGCTGCCAGCAAAGCAGACGGGCCGTCGAGGGCGCCGGCCCCTACAGAAGGAGGCAAACCACAATGATTGAAGTACGCAATCTGCGCAAAACCTTTGACGGCTTCACCGCTCTGGACGATCTGTCCATGACGGTGCCCGCCGGGGCGGTCTACGGCCTGGTCGGCCCCAACGGGGCGGGCAAGTCCACCGTGATCCGCCACATCACCGGCATCTTCCGGCCCGACAGCGGGACCGTCACCGTGGACGGCCAGCCGGTCTGGGAAAATCCCGCGGTGAAATCCGGCATCGCCTATATCCCCGACGACATCTTCTACTTCCCCTCCGCCAGTCTGACGGACATGGCGAGGTTCTACGCCGGGACCTACCCGAGCTTCGACATGAGCCTCTATGAGGAGCTGCGCAAGAGCTTCAACCTGGACCCGAAGAGCCAGCTGCGCCGCTTCTCCAAGGGCATGCAGAAGCAGGCGGCTTTCCTGCTGGCGATTGCCGGCCGCCCGAAGGTCCTGGTCCTCGACGAGCCCGTGGACGGCCTGGACCCAGTCATGCGCCGCCAGGTCTGGGGCCTGCTGCTCCAGGACGTGGAGCAGCGGGGCACCACGGTGCTGGTCAGCTCCCACAACCTCCGGGAGCTGGAGGACGTCTGCGACCACGTGGGCATCCTCCACAAGGGCAAGATGCTCCTGGAGCGGACCCTGGACGAACTCCAGGACAACGTGGTCAAGGCCCAGCTGGTCCTCCGGGAGGGGACCGAGCTGCCCGAGAGTCTGAAGGTCCTGCACCGCTCCCAGGTGGGCAAGGTGGAGACCGCCATCATCCGGGGCAGCCAGGAGGCCGTCAGCGCGGCCCTGGCCGCCGTCAACCCGATCTTCTACGATCTCGTCCCCCTGACGCTGGAGGAGGTCTTCGTCTATGAGCTGGGAGGTGTGGACTATGAAGTCAAAAATGTCATTCTTTGATCCGACCCTGCTGAAGAAGAATATCAGCCGCTTCGCCCCGGCCTGGGCGATCCTGACCCTGGCCCTCTTCCTGACCCTGCCCCTGCCCCTGCTCCGGCGGCTCGGCGAGCGGTGGGACTCTTCCACAGAACGCTTTGACAACCTCCAGCGGATTCTCGAGGAGGACCTTCTCCCCTTCGGCGTCGTCTTCGCCTGCTTCGCCGGTCTGCTCTTCGCGGTGCTGGTCTTCAAGTATCTGCACAGCGCCAGGGCGGCCTATATGATGCACGCCTTCCCCATGACCCGGCGCTGCCAGTTTATCACCAACGCGGTCTCCGGCCTGCTGTTCTGGCTCGTGCCCTGCCTCTTCATCGGCCTGTGCGCCCAGGGGATTCTGGCGGCCAACGGCGTCGGCGGCCTGGGCGGCACGCTCTGGGGCCTGCTGGGCAAGTGGCTGCTGGCCTTCCTGCTCTTCTACGGTCTGGCGGTCTTTACCATGCACCTCTCCGGCCGGACGGTCATCGCCGTGCTGAGCTACGGCGCCTTCAATTTCATCTTCCTGTATCTGCCCGTTCTGATCCTCATGCTTGTGAGCTGCTACTTCAAGGGCTTTGACTGCAGCTTCTCGGAAAAGCTCCTGCGGCTGGCGCCCCTGGGGGCCATGCTGACCGACTCGGACAACTGGGTCCTCTACGCGGTCTACGGCGCCGTGGGAATCGGCCTGCTGGTCCTGGCCCGGGTGCTCTACCGCTTCCGTCAGATCGAGCGGGCCGGAGACGCCATGGTCTACGGCTGGGCCCGGGTGGCCTTCCGGTTCCTCTTCACCCTCTGCTGCACCCTGGGCCTGGGCTGGCTCCTGGCGGAGATCTTCGAGATTTTTGTCAACGGCGACCGCGTCTTCCTGCCCTTTGCCCTGATCGGCTGCGTGCTGGGCTGGTTCGGCGCCTCCATGATGCTGGAGCGGACCGTCAAGGTCTTCAAGAACAAAAAGATCTGGCTGGGCTTCGCAGCCTTCGCCGGGGTCCTGGTGCTGACGGTGCTCTGTCTCAAATATGATGTTCTGGGCTTCCAGCGCCGCATTCCCGAGGCCGCGAAGGTGGAATCCGTGGAGCTCTGGACCCGGGACAACGCGGACGGCTACGGCAGCTTCCCCTCGGACCGCATCCGGCTGACCGAGGCGGCGGACATTGAAACGGTCCTGGCCGCCCATGAAAAGGCCCTGGAGCACGCCGATGCAAACCGTAGCTTCACGGAGCTCTTTGACGGCTCCAGCTACAACACCGTCCACATCTGCTATCACCTCGCCGGCGGCGGCACCCTGCGGCGGGCCTATGAGCTGAACCTGAACGACGGCTATTCGAAGCTGGCCGCCCTCTACAGCCGCCCGGAGACCGCGGAGGCCTGGTACGCCGAGGTCCTCCCCGAGACCTTCGATCGGGTCCTTCTGGAGGGAAAGCTTGAGGAGACGGTGGACGAGTCCGGCATGGTCAACGTCGGCTATGAGGATCTGGAATGCCGGGACCCCGCCGCCCTGCGGAAGGCCGTCCTGGCGGACGCCGCCGCGGGCCGGCTGCCCATCGTCAACTTCCTGACCCTGAACGCCGAGCTCTTTGACGGAGGCGCAGACGAGAGGGGCTATCTCTACTCCCCCGATCTCCAGCTCTGGTTCGAGTTCAGCCGCAGCACACCGACCTCCTTCCAACCTTTGACGATCCCCATCACCGAAAGCGCCACCGAGACCATCAAGCTATTCACCAAGTAGGGACGGCATTCTGCTGTCCGACCTTCCCCCGCGGGGAATGCAAAATGAATCAGACGTTCGGACAAGGAGGCGCTTATGAAACGTCGGATGCTTCTGATCCTGGCGCTGTGTCTGCTGGCTCTGGCGGCCTGCGGCAAACAGGATGAATCACCATACAAGGGCTCGGAACCGCTCACCCTGGTCGAAAAGAGCTCCTGGTTTTCCGACTACAAGGTCCGCGGCGGAGCGGTTTGGCTCGAATGTGAGCTGACCCTGGAGAACCACACAGCGGAGCCCCTGACCGGCTGCCTGACGGCCTGCTTTCCCGCTGACCTGGGGAAGCTGGTTAAGGAGGACCGACTGCCCGGCCTCCTGGCCTCCGAAGTGAAGCCCGTCGTGCCTGTGACCCTCCCCGATCCGACGGTCCTGGAGCTGGAGCCCGGACGAACTACCCTCCGGGTCGTGTTCATCGGGTACTTCGCCGGGGACACGGAGAAGCGGGACCGCCTGCTGCCGGAGCTGTACTGGACCGCCCCTGACGGCAGCGGAGAAATACTTCTCCCGAAACAATGACGGAGCAACACTTTCCGACAGCATTCCCATTAACGATGCAGTAAAATAGACGCACGTGGAGTTTTCCGCGTGCGTCTTTTTTCAGACCGGGATTTGCCTAAACGTAGGGGCGGCCATTGGCCGCCCGCCCGGGACGCACGGTTTCGATGCTGACCCACCTTGTAGGGGCGGCCATTGGCCGCCCGCCCGAGGCGCACGGTTTTGATGCGGACCCGCCTTGTAGGGGCGGCCATTGGCCGCCCGCCCGAGGCGCACGGTTTTGATGCGGACCCGCCTTGTAGGGGCGGCCATTGGCCGCCCGGTTTGCTGACGCAAACAATCGTTTGCGTCAGCAAACGATCCCGCCCGATCCGATGATGAAAAAGCGCTGGATTTGCCTGCGGGAAACAGCGTTCATTCCGAACGCCGGGCGGCCGATGGCCGCCCCTACGCCAACACAGACAGTAAACACCGGCCTGGCGCGTGATGCGGGCGGCCAATGGCCGCCCCTACGGCGCTGCGCGTCATATTTCGATTATCCGAAAATTTTTATAAGGAGTGAGATAACTATGCAATACACAAGCCTGCTTCAGGACAAGCGGCTCACCATTCTGCTCTCGGGGGAGATCGACCACCACTCGGCCCGGGAGACCATGGAGGCCATCACGGCCAAAATCGACGTCTATCTGCCCCGGCGCTGCGTGCTGGACTTCGGAGCCGTGAGCTTCATGGATTCCAGCGGCATCGCCATCGTGATCCACACCCTCCGGGCCATGGAGGAGCTTGGGGGCGAGGTCTGGCTGGCGAACATCCCGGCCCAGCCCATGAAGGTCCTTCGGGCCGCGGGGATCGAAAAGCTGGTGCGCCTCGGCGCGGAAAGGAGCCCCGCATGAAGCCGGAAAACGAGCTCAACGCCCAGTTCCCCTCCCTCTCGGCCAACGAGGCCCTGGCCCGGCAGCTCGCCGCCGCCTTCGCCGCCCAGATGGACCCCACCCTGGAGGAGCTGGGGGACCTGAAGACCGCCGTCTCCGAGGCCGTCACCAACGCCATCGTCCACGCTTACCCGGACCGGATCGGCCCGGTCTCCCTGCGGCTGCGCCGTCTTGCGGGGAACGTCCTGGAAATCACCGTCCGGGACCGGGGCTGCGGCATCCCCGACGTGGCCAAGGCCCGGGAGCCCATGTTCACCACCGGCGGCGCCGAGCGCTCCGGCATGGGCTTCACCATCATGGAGAGCTTCATGAACAGCTTTTCCCTCCGCTCCGCGCCGGGGAAGGGTACCACGGTGAAGATGCGGAAGAAGCTGACCGGGAGGGATCAGGGATCAAGAATCAAGGATCAGGGAACGTAGCGTGGGCTGTCGGCCCGTCCGATTTTGCAGCTCCCGTAGGGAGCGATGCCCGCATCGCTCCTGTCATTGCCGCAGGCAATGACGCCGCCGTTCCGGCGGCGGAGGCA
>CAMVKI010000013.1 GCA_947168005.1 uncultured Clostridia bacterium | reverse complement strand
AAGTCCACCCTGGCGGACCGGCTGCTGGAGGAGACCAACACCGTGGACAAGCGGGAGATGGAGGAACAGATCCTCGACAATATGGAGCTGGAACGGGAACGGGGCATCACCATTAAGGCCCGGGCCGTCAAGCTCAACTACCGGGCCGACGACGGGCAGGACTACGTCCTGAACCTGATCGACACCCCGGGCCATGTGGACTTCAACTACGAGGTCTCCCGCTCCCTGACCGCCTGCGAGGGCGCGGTGCTGGTGGTGGACGCCTCCCAGGGCATCGAGGCCCAGACCCTGGCGAACACCTATCTGGCCATCGACGCCGGGCTGGAGGTCCTGCCCGTGGTCAACAAGATCGACCTGCCCGCGGCCCGGCCCGAGGAGGTCAAGAAGGAGATCGAGGACATCATCGGCCTTCCCGCCATGGACGCGCCGGAGATCTCCGCCAAGAACGGCATCAACATCCACTCCGTGCTGGAGATGATCGTGCGGGACGTGCCCGCCCCCAAGGGAGACCGGGAGGCCCCCCTCCAGGCCCTGATCTTCGACAGCCAGTACGACAGCTACCGGGGCGTCATCGTCTATATGCGGGTGATGAACGGCACGGTCCGGCCCGGCATGGACGTGAAGATGATGGCCTCCGGAGCCGTCTACAAGGTGGTGGAGTGCGGCTATCTCCACCCCAAGGGCATGGTCCCCGCCGAGGCCCTGGGGGCCGGCGAGGTGGGCTATCTGACCGCCTCCATCAAGACCATCGCCGACACCCGGGTGGGCGACACCGTCACCGGGGCCGAGAATCCCGCCGCCGAGCCCCTGCCCGGCTACAAGACCTGCCAGCCCATGGTCTACGCCGGCGTCTATCCCGCCGACGGAAGCAAGTACGGCGACCTGCGGGACGCCCTGGAGAAGCTCAAGCTCAACGACGCCTCCATGTACTACACCCAGGAGAACTCCATCGCCCTGGGCTTCGGCTTCCGCTGCGGCTTTTTGGGCCTGCTGCACATGGAGATCATCATGGAGCGGCTGGAGCGGGAGTTCAACCTGGACCTGATCACCACGGCCCCCAACGTGGTCTACGAGATCGACAAGACCGACGGCAGCCACATCGAGGTCTACACCCCCCTCAACTACCCGGACCCCATGGAGATCGCCCAGGCCTACGAGCCCTACGTGAAGGCCAGCATCATCGCGCCGCCGGACTACGTGGGCAACATCATGGACCTCTGCCAGTTCCGCCGGGGCGAGTTCAAGGACATGAGCTACCTCGACCAGTCCCGGGTGGAGCTCCACTACGAGATCCCCCTGAACGAAATCATTTACGACTTCTTTGACGCCCTGAAGTCCCGGACGAGGGGCTACGGCTCCCTGGACTACGAGCTGATCGGCTACCGGCCCTCCAAGCTGGTGAAGCTGGACATTCTGCTCAACGGCGAGCTGGTGGACGCCCTGAGCTTCATCCTCTTCGCCGACGAGGCCTACACCCGGGCCCGGCGCATCTGCGAGAAGCTGAAGGAGAACATCCCCCGCCAGATGTTCGAGATCCCGGTCCAGGCCGCCATCGGCGGCAAGATCATCGCCCGGGAGACCATCAAGGCCCTGCGCAAGGACGTGCTCGCCAAGTGCTACGGCGGCGACATCACGAGAAAGAAGAAGCTGCTGGAAAAGCAGAAGGAAGGCAAGAAGCGCATGCGGACCTTCGGCACGGTATCCGTACCCAGCGAGGCCTTCATGGCGGTGCTGAAGATGGACGAATAAAAAATGCAAAATGCAGAGTGCAAAATGCAAAATGAAAGGAGCGGAAGCCATATGAAAGCAAACCGAATCCCGCGCGTCGGCATTGCGCTCTTGCTGCTGGCGGCTCTGTTTCTGACCCTGTCCGGCTGCCATCATCCGATCAAGCACCTGGTCTATACGGACGATTATCCCAGTATGTACGAAACCGAGCTGCGTCAGATCTTCGGTGATTATACCTTAGGCGAACGCACGGACCTGCATATCGAGGGCGAGGACTGCAGCTGCGGCTACCATCAGGACACGGTGGATTGCTACGAATGGGACGTCACCTATACCGACGCCCTGGGGAAAACCGTACATTGTACGCTGAACAACCGCGCAAGCCTTTGGGAGCAGCAGGTCGGATGGCTGGAGGATCAGATCGAGAAGCATTTTTATTCCTCCTATGTGCAGCGTTATTATAGCGGCATGCTGAGCGAATCCGGAAGCTACTGCTTCTGTTTTATCGGCAGAGTATGCGGCAGCATTCGCAATGGGAACGCGGAAGAAGCAGCCAACGTGCAAACCGGCACAGACTATCTGGAAGCGCTGAAGAAGAACGAAGAGCCGATCCCGCTGGCCGCCCTTAGCTATCCCGAGCTTTTTGACCGCTATCCGATGCGCCTTGCCGTCCAGGTCCGACTGCGCGAGGATAATCAAACCGCGGAGCAATACGCGAGCGCGGTGGAGCTGCTGAACAAGATGGCTGCGGAAATGGCCGGGGAGATCGGAAACGATCTCAATTTCGATGCATGTGTGTACAGAGACGCAAACCACAAAAAAACCGTTTACTATTTGCGGGGAGAAGCCACGGAAATCAGCGGTTTTGACTTTGACCACGAAGTATTCCGATCTTATAAAGGGAAATTCTGGTGACCTCTGATTTTCCGGCGGTCAGCAGAAAGCCTCAATACCATTTTGCATTTTGCATTTTGCATTTTGCATTCCAAACCGGAGAGCGTTATGAACGAACTAAAGCCCTTGGGCATTTACATCCACATTCCCTTTTGCCGCAGCAAGTGCCAGTACTGCGACTTTTACTCCATCGGCGGGAGCCGGGATCTGCGGCTGGTGGACAACTACCTCCAGGCCCTGATGCAGCACTTCAAGGAGACCGGGCCCCGGGCCACGGATTACGTGGTGGACACGGTCTACTTCGGCGGCGGCACCCCCTCCTTCTTCGGGGCGGACAATCTGCGGCGGATCTTCGCCGAGCTCCAGCACCGCTTCCGGGTGGACAAGGACGCTGAGATCACCTTCGAGGCCAACCCGGACTCCGTGTCCGCGGGGCTGCTGAAAAAGCTCCGGGCCGAGGGCTTCAACCGCATGTCCCTGGGGGTCCAGTCGGACCGGGACGACGTGCTCCAGAAGCTGGGCCGTCCCCACAGCTACGAGCAGGCGGTGAACGCCGTGAAGCTGGCCCGGTCCTGCGGCTTTGACAACATCTCCCTCGATCTGATGTACGGCCTGCCCAGCCAGACCGCCCCCCAGTGGGAGGAGACCCTTCGCCACGTGCTGCGGCTGCGGCCCGAGCACATGTCCTGCTACGGCCTGAAGGTCGAGGAGGGCACCCCCCTCTGGGCGTACAAGGACGAGGCCAACCTGCCCTCCGACGAGGTCCAGGCCGAGATGTACCTGAAGACCGTGGACATCCTCGAAACCGCGGGCTACCGGCAGTATGAGATCTCCAACTTCGCCAAGCCCGGCTTCGAGTCCCGGCACAATCTCAAATACTGGATGGGCGACGAGTACATCGGCTTCGGCCCCGCCGCCGCCTCGGACTTTGCCGGCAAGCGCTACACCAACAACCCGGACATTCAGAACTACATCCGGGGCATCCTCAAGCAGGACGTACCCATCCTCTCCGAGTGCGACACCGTGCCGCCCCGGGAGCGGGCGGGGGAATACGTCATGCTCCGGCTGCGGACCACCAAGGGCATCTCCCCGGAGGAGTATGAGAAGAACTACCTCATGCCCTTCGAGCCCCTGCTGGACGCCATCGTGCCCCTGGCGGAAAAGGGTCTCTTCGTCCAGGACGGGGACCGCTGGGTCCTGACTCCCACGGGCTTCCTGGTCTCGAATCAGATCATCGGCCGCCTCCAGGAGGCCCAGGAGAAGAGCGAGCCCCTGGCGAAGAAGCGCTGAGGCCTGTCCACGAAAACAGGAGCCTTTTCTCCTCTGTCGATCCCCCACCTCATCCGACATCGGGCTTGTGTGAGACGCCCGATGCCACCTTCCCCTCAAGGGGAAGGCTTTGTCTGAACGCTGAACAGAAGAAGGCTGTCAAATGTCGAACCGTAAGAAAGCAACCAAACACACAAGGCAGGAGGCGCCCCTGGCGCTGCGGAAGCGGATACCCGAGCGGGGAAAATTCGGATTCGTCCTCTGGAATCTGTTTCTGCTCCTGATCGCCTGCGCCGTCCTGACCTGGTTCACCCTGCGCCTGTCCTACAGCAATCTCAACCCGGAAATCTGGCTGGGCTACTGGGAGGACCTCTGGATCCCCGCCGTCAACTTCATGCTGATTTTCAGCTTCTGCCTGGTCCTCTTTGCCCTGCTGGGGCGGGCCTGGCTGGCATATCTGCTGACGGCTCTGGTCGCCCTGGGGATCGCCCTGGGCAACTACTACCTCATCATCATCCGCACCGACGCCCTGCAGTTTCAGGACATCATCTGCCTGCCCGAGGCCCTTGCCATTACCGGCGAGCAGGGCTACGAGCTGAAGCTGACGCCCATGGTCCTCGGCGCCCTCGCCGCCGCCCTCGGCTTTACCGCTCTGCTGGCGGTGCTGAGCCGCTGGAGACCCCGCTGGTCCCTCTGGCGCGTGACGGGGATCGCCCTGGCCGCCGCCATTCTGACCGGCGTGCTCTGCTTCGGGCTGAACGAGCCCGGCGTGGCGCTGACGAAAAACTATGAGCACATCGACACCTGGTCCGTCACGGAGATCTACGC
This sequence comes from uncultured Clostridia bacterium, assembly GCA_947168005.1. GTDB lineage: Bacteria > Bacillota > Clostridia > Oscillospirales > Oscillospiraceae > JAFRPC01. Next base: position 19,251 of record CAMVKI010000013.1, on the reverse strand, counting down.
CTCCCGGGGCGTGATCTACTCCTTCACCCGGACCATCTTCACCGCCAGCGGAAAGCCCTCCGGCTACTCCAAGCAGGAGGCCGAGGCCCTGCTGAACGCCTACGCCGACGAGGAGCTCCCCGCCGAGGCGGTGAAGCCGGATATTTTCGTGGTCATGCGGGAGAGCTACGCCGACCTTTCGGAGCTGAAAAGCGACGAGGGGGCCATCGACTTCTCCTGCTACGACGACTATCACGCCCTGCGGAACGAGTCCGTCCTCTGGGGCAATCTGGTCACCAACGGCTTCGGCGGCAACACCAAGGACGCCGAGCGCTGCTTCCTGACGGGCAACTACCTGCCCCGCGACTGGCGCAGGCCCGTCAACTCCTACGTCTGGTATCTCAAGAGCCAGGGCTACCGCGCCGAGGGCGCCCACCCCTTCAACGGCTGGTTCTACAACCGGCTCAACGTGAACCGCTATCTGGGCTTTGACGACTACCGCTTCCGGGAGGACGGCTTCGACACGTTGTCGGGGCCGGATACCGTCGCCGACGACGACGTGCTCTACGATGTGATCATGGAGCAGTATCAGAGCCATCTGGCCCAAAGCAGCGCGCCCTATTTCAGCTTCTCCGTCACCTACGAGGGCCACGGCCCCTATTCCTATACGCAGAACCGCTATTCCGGCCGGTACGTGCTGCGAAATGCCGCCCAGTCCAACGGCTTCGCCATGAACAACTATCTCGGCTGCTGCGCCAAGCGGGACGCCGAAATGAAGGTCCTGGTGGATTTCCTCCGGTCCAGCGAGCGGCCCATCGTTCTGCTGACCTTCGGGGACCACAAGGCCACCCTGGGCACGGACATCAACAACTACACCACCGCCGCCTACGCCGCCTACGGCATGGACCTGGACCTCTCCACCGAGGAGGGCTTCTTCAACTACTACTCCACGGACTACGTGATCTGGATGAATGACGCGGCCCGGCGGCTTTACGGCGTCCCGGAGGGGGAACCCAGGAGCGGCCCGACCATCTCCCCCTGCTACCTGATGAACGTCCTCTTTGACACCCTGGACTGGGGCAAGGGCCCCGCCTATCTCCAGGCCATGGGCGATATGCTGGAGAGCTTCCCGGTCTACTCCACCAAGGGCCGGGTCAGCGCCGACGGGAAGCTCGGCACCGTGATCCCCGGCCCCCTTGTGGAACAATATCACCAGATGCAGGCTCTCAGCTACTACTGGCAGACCAATTTCCTGTACGATGAAATCAACGAAACACAATAAACAATAAAAGCAAAGGAAGGATACTATGGAAAAGCTCTACGGCAAAGACCTGTCCGTCATGGCCTACAAGGCCCGGCTGCTGGCAGTGGAGGCGGTCCACCGGGCGGCCTCCGGTCACCCCGGCGGCTCCCTGTCCTGCGCGGACGCCCTGACCACCCTCTACTTCAACGAGATGAACGTGAACCCCGCCGATCCCAAGTGGGAGGACCGGGACCGCTTCGTCCTCTCCAAGGGACACTGCGCCCCCATCCTCTACGCGGTGCTGGCCCTGCGCGGCTTCTTCCCCGTGGAGGATCTGCAGCAGCTCCGCTCCATCAAGGCCCATCTCTCCGGCCACCCCGACATGAAGTACGTCCCCGGCGTGGACATGTCCACCGGCTCCCTGGGCCAGGGGCTCTCCACCGCCGTCGGCATGGCGCTGGCCGCCAAAATCCAGGGCAAGCCCTACCGGACCTACGCCATCTGCGGCGACGGTGAAGTGGCCGAGGGCCAGATCTGGGAGGCCATTATGTCCGCCGCCAAGTGGAATCTGGACAATCTCTGCGCCTTCATCGACGTCAATGGACTCCAGATCGACGGCGCCACCAAGGACGTCATGCCCACCGAGCCCCTGGACAAGAAGCTGGAGGCCTTCAACTGGCACGTAGTCAAGATCGACGGCCACGACGTCAACCAGATCCTCGCCGCCCTGGCCGAGGCCCGGAACGTCAAGGACAAGCCCACCGCCATCCTGATGGCTACCGTCAAGGGCAAGGGCGTCTCCTTCATGGAGAACCAGGCCGGCTGGCACGGCAAGGCCCCCAACGCCGACGAGTTCGCCATCGCCAAGGCCGAGCTGGAGGCGCACATCAAAGAATTGGAGGAGAATTGACATGGCAGGAAAGATCGCGACCCGCGGCGCCTACGGCAAGGCGCTGGTAGAATTTGCCGAGAAGTATCCCAAGCTGATGGTCCTGGACGCCGACCTGGCGAAGGCCACCATGACCAAGGATTTCGCCGCCGCCTACCCCGAGCGCTTCTTTGACTGCGGCATCGCGGAGAACAACATGGTCGGCATCGCCGCCGGCATGGCCGCCGCCGGGCTCAAGCCCTTTGCCAACACCTTCGCCATCTTTGCCGCGGGCCGTTCCTACGAGCAGGTCCGCAACTCCATCGGCTATCCCCACCTGAACGCGACGATCGTGGGCTCCCACGGCGGCATCTCCGTGGGCGAGGACGGCGCCACCCACCAGTGCACCGAGGACTTCGCCCTCATGCGGCAGATCCCCGGCATGCTGGTCGTCTGCCCCTGCGACGGCAACGAGATGCGCCTGGCCGTGGAGGCCCTGCTGAACTACGAGGGCCCCGCCTATCTGCGTCTGGCCCGCTCCGCCACGGAGATCTTCACCGACGAGCTGGAGGGCTACAAGTTCGAGCTGGGCAAGGGCGTCACCGTCGCCGACGGCTCCGACGTCAGCATCATCGCCACCGGCATCATGGTGGGCATGGCCCTGAAGGCAAGAGAGATCCTTGCTGCCGAGGGGATCTCCGCTCGGGTCATCGACATGCACACCATCAAGCCCCTGGACGAGGAGCTGGTGCTGAAGGCCGCCCGGGAGACCGGCGCCGTCGTCACCTCCGAGGAGGCCTCCGTGCTGGGCGGCCTGGGCGGAGCCGTGGCCGAGCTGCTGGCCGAGAACTGCCCCGTCCCCGTGGTCCGTCACGGCGTCAACGACAGCTTTGGCCGCAGCGGCACCGCCAACGCGGTCCTGGAGCACTACGGTCTGACCCCCGAGGTCCTGGCCGAGAAGTGCCGCAAGGCCGTCGCCATGAAGAAATAATTCGTTCCAGACAGAAAACCGCCGCGGGTCCTGTGACCCGCGGCGATTTCTGTTTTCTTGTCAATCGACGGCTTCCGCGTCCTCGTCGGCGTCCTCGGCCGCCTCCTCGGGAGCCAGGTCCATGGGGACGCCGTTCTGCATGGCGGCCCACTGCTCCTTGGTGATCAGCAGCGCCCGGGGCTTGGAGCCCTCGAAGGGTCCCACGATGCCCCGCTCCTCCATCTCGTCCACGATCCGGGCGGCCCGGGCGTAGCCCAGCTTCAGGCGGCGCTGGAGCAGGGAGACGGAGCAGAGCCCGGTCTCCAGGATGACGTCCACGGCGGCGGGCAGGAGCTCGTCGCCCCCGTCCTCCTCCTGGGCGGAGCCGCTGGGGTTGGAGGGGGTGGCGCTGGCGCTGGCCGGGGCGCTCTTGCCGGTCTGGGAGGCCCGCTGGTCGATCTCCTGCTGGATCTCGTCGTTGTAGTCCGCGCTGCCGTTGGCCTTGACGAACTCGATGACCCGCTGGACCTCGGTCTCGTCGATGTAGCAGCCCTGGACGCGCTTCTTGGTGTTGCTCCCCAGGGGGGCGTAGATCATGTCGCCCCGGCCGATGAGCTTCTCCGCGCCTACGGCGTCCAGAATGATCCGGGATTCCATGGCGCTGGCGACCACCAGCGCGATCCGGGAGGGAATGTTGGCCTTCATCAGGCCGGTAATCACGTCGGCGGAGGGCCGCTGGGTGGCGATGACCAGGTGGACGCCGGCGGCGCGGCCCATCTGGGCGATGCGGCAGATGGCCTCCTCGACCTCCTTGCCGGCCACCAGCATCAGGTCGGCCAGCTCGTCGATGACCACCACCAGCTTGGGCATGGTCTCCAGGGCCTCGTCGCTGAGGGCGAGCTTGTTGTAGGAGTCGATGTCCCGGACCCCGGCCTCCGACAGGGAGCGGTAGCGGCGCATCATCTCCGTCACGGCCCACTGCAGGGCGCCGGCGGCCTTCTTGGCGTCGGTGACCACGGGGATCAGCAGATGGGGAATGCCGTTGTAGATGCCGAACTCCACCATCTTCGGGTCCACCACGATGAGCTTGACCTCCTCGGGGGTGGCCTTGTAGAGCAGGGAGATCAGGATGCTGTTGGTGCAGACGGACTTGCCGGAGCCGGTGGTGCCGGCAATCAGCACGTGGGGCATCTTGGCGATGTCGCCGATGACGCAGGCGCCGTTGATGTCCTTGCCCACGGCGAAGCTGATTTTGGACTTGGCCGAGCGGAACTCCCGGGAGTCGATGACCTCCCGGATGGAGACCGTGCTCACCTGCTTGTTGGGCACCTCGATGCCCACCATGGAGTTCTTATCGGGGATGGCGGAAATCCGGACGCCGGAGGCGCCCAGCTCCAGGGCGATGTCGTCGGCCAGGCCCGTCAGCTTGGACAGGCGGACCCCCTGGGCCAGCTGGAGCTCGTACATGGTGACGTTGGGGCCCCGGGTGACGTTGACGATCTGGGCGTCCACGTTGAAGCAGGCCAGCTTCTCCTGGAGGCGGCGGGTGTTCTCCCGCATCTCGGCGCTGGCGTCGATGTTGTCATGGGCCACGCTGTTCAGCAGATCCACAGGGGGATAGACGTAGGCGGGCTTCTCCGCCGCGGGGGCGCTCTCCACCTGGGCCGCGATCTCCGCGGCGGCCTTCCGGGCCTCCGAGGCCTTGACCTTCTCCGAGGGCAGGGGCTTCACCGGGGCCTCGGGGACGGCCTCGGCGGGAACCGGGGCCGAAGCGGCGGGCTTGGGCGGGAAGAGGGGCTCCGGGTCCGGCAGGACCAGGGGCTCAGGCTCCTTCCGGGCCGGCTCGGGCTTTTGGTCGATGGGGCCGTCCACGGGCAGGTCGAACTCCGCGCGCCTGGGCTTCCGGGCGGGCCGGGGGGTGACGGGCTCCAGCGGGAGCTGAACGGGCATGGGGCCGGATTTCCGCTCCGGCTCCTGGGCGGGGGCCTCGTCGGGGTCGTCGATGGGCAGGTCATACTCGAAGCGCTTCCGTTCCAGGCGGCGCTGTTCCCGCTCCTGGCGGCGCTCCTCCTTCTCCTGACGGCGCTCCTCCTTTACCTGGCGGCGCTCCTCCCGGTTCTCCCGGTGCTGGATGGCCCGCTCCACCAGGACCTCGGCGGGCTCCTTCCGCTCGGGCTTCTCCTGGCGGCGGAGCTCGTCCCGGTGGTCGTTGATGGCCCGGAGCAGACCGGTGAGGGTCAGATTGAGGGAGGCCGGCAGGGCCACCAGCAGGAGCAGGATGGTCACGGCCCAGCCCACCAGCTTGCCCCCGGGCAGGGAGAAGAGCATGGCGAGGAAGCCGCCCAGCACGCCGCCGGAGAGATGCTCGGCGCCCTCGCGGTAGAGCACGCCGAACATATCCAGCCCCCATTGTGCCTCCGACGCGCCGAGGGCGAGATGGGCAATGGCGCAGGCCAGCAGGACGAAGCTCAAAGAGCAGAGCACCCGCATGGTCACGGGCTTGCCGCCGTGGAAAATGAGGGCGACGGCGCAGAGCGCCAGGCCGATGGGCAGGAAGATCAGGCCGCTCTGGCCGAAGAGGCCCATGAAGAAGCGGGCCAGGGCGCTGGACTTGTCCAGGCCGCTCAGAATGACAAGCAGGGCCAGCAGGACGCAGACGCCGCCCCAGATCTCCCGCTTGAAGTGGGCAAGAACGCTCTCCTGCCGCAGGGGCTGCTGCCTGGACGCGGGCTTCTTTGCAGTACCCTTTTTCTTTGTTTTATTTTTATTGTTCGATGCCATATATGTATACTCCTGTAGTTGGAAAGATGTGCGAAGACAGGCGGACAGGCGAGGCCTGTCCCTACGCGCTGATCAGGAACAGGATCAGCGCCAGGATGCCCGCGCCCCAGGACCAGTAGGCGAAGGCCGCCGGACGGCGGCGGCCCATCCAGTCGGTGAAGAGCCGAAGGGCGAAGAAGCCCGTGAGGGCCGAGAGGGCGAAGCCTAAGATCAGGTAGGGCGCGGCGGCGAAGCTGCCCGCCCGGTTCGCCGCGATGAGCTGGACGATCCCCGCAGCCAGGAAGACCGGGATTCCCAGCAGGCCCGTGAACTCCGCTGCGGCAGAGCCGTCGAAGCCCCGGGCGAGGAGAATCGCCGCGGTGAAGCCCGACCGGGACAGGCCGGGACAGATCGTCAGCACCTGGGCCAGGCCGGTGCTCAGGGCGTCGGGGAGGGTCGCCTGATAGATGGTCCTTCTGCCCCGGGCGGACCGGGCCGCGAAGAAAAGCACCACGCCGGAGAGGCAGAGCAGAACGCTGATCAAGGCCAGGGCATGGGTCCCCTGCTCCAGCTTCACCCGCAGGCCGTTGAACAGCAGGGCGGGAAGCATGGGCAGGAGGGCGACCAGCATCAGCTGGCCCAGGCGGCGCCCGAAGGGCTCCCGCCGCTGATGCCGCAGGGGCCGGGCCAGGCCCAGCAGGACCAGGTTCTCCCGCAGCATATCATAGAATTGGGTCCGATAAAACAGGATGCCCGCGAAGGCGACGCCAAAGTACAGCATCGCCCGAAAGGACTGGAACTCTCCCCCGGAGACGGGGACGCCCAGGAGCTTCGCGAGGATAAAGAGATGGCCCGTGCCGGACACCGGAAAGATCTCCGTGACCCCGGCGGCCAGAGCCAGCACAACGGCGGCAAGAATGGTCATAGCAGCCTCCAAACGGCGATACGACGCCACATTAGGGGTATTATAACACACTCCGGCGCAGATTTCCAGCCTTTTTTTCACCGAGACCCGCTGACGGAATTATTTGCTTGCTCTCCCGGAAGAATTATGGTATATTGAGCCGGAAGGGAGGATGATCTTATGGAATTGATCTGGCACGGAACGGCCTCCGTGGAGGCGATCTGCCGGGAAGGGCGAATTTTATTCGACCCCTTCGTCCCCTTCCGGGGCTCCCCGGTGAAGACGCGGATCGAGGATTATGACGGCTTTTCGCAGTTTTTTATCACCCACTGCCACTTTGACCACGTGATGAATCTGCCGGAGATCGTGAAGCGGAATCCCGAAGTCCTGATCCACTGCACCCGGGCGGCTTACGACCAGCTGCACAGAAAGGGAAGAATCCCGGCGAAGAACCTGGCCCTGCTCTCCTTCGGGGACGAACACAGCGTCAACGGCTTCACGCTCCGGCTTTGGCACGGAAAGCACGCGGTGCTTCCAAAGGCCGACGCGGCCCGGATCGCGGGCTGGTTCCGGTCCCCGGCCCGGCGGAATATTCCCCGGATGCTCCGTGGGTACTTCGGCTGGGAGGAAAAAGACGAATGCGTCTTCTACGAGCTCTCGGCGGAGGGAAAGACCGTGGCCCTTATGGGCAGCCTGAACCTCCGGGAGGAGGCAGCCTACCCCACCGGGGCGGATCTGCCGGTCCTCCCCTACAACGGCTGGCCGGACAACCTGCCTCCCGCGAGGAGGGTCATCGAGCGGCTGAAGCCGAAGGCCGTGGTCCTGGACCACTGGGACGACAGCTTCCCGCCCCTGACCACCCCGGTGGACCTGGAGCCGATCCTCCGGGCCTATCCGGGTCGGGTGACGCCCATGGCGCATAATCAGATCATGCTCGTATAATACGCAGCGAAAAAAGGAGCTTGCCGGGCAAGCTCCTTTTTTCGCTGCGTATTATCTATGATCCAAATACCTTGTACAGGAAGGTCACCACCTGGGCGCGGGTGCAGGTGTCGTGGGGGGAGAAAGTCGTTTCGGTGGTGCCCGTCGTGACGCCGTTCTGCCAGGCCCAGCGGACCGCGTCGCAGTAGTACCTGCCCGGCTTGACGTCGGTGAAGGGCAGGGGCTCGTCCTCCTCGACGGGCGGGCTGCCGGCGGCGAGGTAGAGGAAGCTCACGATCTGAGCCCGGGTGCAGGCCTGGCCCGTGCCGAAAAGGGTCTCGGAGATGCCGCTGGTGACGCCGTTCGCCAGGGCCCAGCGCACCGCGTCGGCATAATAGGCCCCCTCCCGCACGTCCGTAAAGGGCAGGGGCGTCTCCTCCGCCGGGGGACGGCCCGCGGCGGCCCAGAGGAAGGTCACCACCTGCTCCCGGGTGCAGGGATTGTGGGGGGAGAAGGTGCTGGGGGAGGTGCCGCTGGTGATCCGGTTCCGGATGGCCCAGTAGACCGCCTGGGCGTAGTAGGCGCCGGGTCTGACGTCGGTGAAGCGCTTGCGCAGGAAGAACTCCGTCATCTCGTAGCAGGGCTTCAAACTCAGGTCCGCCTCCAGCAGGCCCCAGTGGGCGCCGCAGGCCCCCTCGACCTCGGCCTTGTAGGGCTCGTCGGTGAAGGAGAACCAGAGCACGGGGGTCCCGGTCTCCAGGGACCAGGCCCGGACCTCCTCGAAATACCGGGCCGCGTTCTCCCCGCTGGGGACGGCGGCGCTCCCGCTGTCCCCCGGATTCTGGATGGTCTGGCCCGCCGTGGGCCAGCCGGTCTCGGAGATCAGGACCTCCTTGCCCCCGGCCTTGGCCTTGAGCCGGGCCACGGCCTCAGCCAGGTCCGCCGCCGCGCTGTCGATGCTGCTGCCGGACCAGTAGGGGAAGAGGTTGACGAAGAGCACGTCGCAGGCCCGGCGGAGGGCCGGGGAGTTCAGGGGAAAGTCCAGGGTGTCGGCGGTGGTGACGGGAATACTCGGGTCCTCCAGCCGGTCCCGGACGTAGTTGATCTTCTCAATGAGCTCCGGGATGGTCTGTTCCCCCCGGAGCAGGGTCTCGCTGCCCACGCAGGCCAGCCGGACCCGGCCGGCGTTGCACTGAGCGATGAGCCCGTCCAGCTCCGCCTGATCCGCCGTCTCGTCGCCGGAGATCCAGGCCGTGCCCACCACCGTCAGCCCCAGCTCCCGGGCGATGGCATAGGCGGGGGTCAGAGGCCCCGCGGCGGAGTAGAAGCGGACCGTGTCGGCGTAGGCCGAGGCCCGGGTGAGCTGTTCCCGGATGGAGGCCTCGGAGAGGGGTCCTCCGGCCCAGCTGCCGTCGGTGTAGAAGCCGATATCCACCCCCAGCCAGTCCGCCTTGGGGGTCAGGCCCGAGGGCTTGCCCGGGTCGGACCAGCCCGCCGGAGGCGGCCGGTCCGGGTCCACGGCCACGGAGCCGTCCTCGCCCCGGTCCACGACCACGTAGTCCAGGGCCTGGGCCAGGGTCGCCCGGTAGCTGGCGCTCTCGGCGTAGGTGGTGGGCGCCGGGGTATAGGAGGCCGGGATCAGCATGACGTGCATTCGGATGGCCTGGGAATCGTAGCCGCCGGTCACGTATTTGATCGAAAAGGAGCCGTCGCTCTGGACGTTCTCATAGGTCTGGTTGTTGTAGGGCTTGACCCAGTAGGCGTTTCCCTCCGTGATTTGCAGATAGAGGGCCACCCGGTAGGCGCTCGGGTCGAAGCTGCCGCCGTCGGGCCGGTAGACCACGCCCTCCAGATAGGCGCTCTCCCCGTAGACGGGAACGTAGGTCAGCGCAATCACCGGCCCGGTCCCCTCCTCCGCCGCCGCAGGCAGGGCAGGCAGAGTCAGCAGCAGGGTGAAACAAAGCAAAAGTGCGAGAATGCGGTGTTTCATATCCTGAACCTCCTTTTGTGGGAATGTGGCGGAATCGGTGGCGCACACTGTGCGCCGCTACAGGAAGTATCTAACTCGCCGCCTCGTCGAGGAAGGCCAGCAGCTCCTCCATGAAGCTCTCGCTGAGCTCGTTGGCCTGGGCTTTATCCGGGGTCTCCCCCTTGGGGAAGGTGTATTGGTAGCAGGCCGAGGCCTCGGAGAGCCAGGGCGTGTTGTGCTCATTGCGGTATTCGGTGCTGACCTCCAGGCAGCGGACCTTCGGGTTCTCGAACTCCTCCGCGTAGCGGATCAGGCTCTGGCTGTAGGGCACCAGATCGTCGGAATCGCCCTGGACAATCAGCACCGGGACCTGGGCGGCGCTGACCGCCTCGAAGGCGGAGCCGTCGGCCTCCGGGCCGAAGAGGAGCCGGTTTTCCAGCCGGAGGAAGGGAATCTGGGTGTCCGCCAGAAAGCCCACCCTGCTCCTGGCGTGCCAGAGCATGATGTCCACCGGAGAGTTGAAGGCGGAGATGCAGATCACCCCGTCGATGCGGTGGTCCGTCGCCAGGGCCGTGGAGGCGGCGTAGCCCCCGGCGCTGTGGCCGTAGAGCAAGACGGGCAGCTCCTCCCCGCCCTCCCGCTCCAGCCAGTCCAGGCAGGCCAGCAGGTCCAGCTTGATCTGCTGCAGGCCCACGGACCATTTGCCCTCGCTCTCGCCGATGCCCGTGGCGTCCCAGGTCAGGGCGGAGTAGCCGTGGGCCGTGAAGTATTGGATCTCGGGCAGATGGGCGTCGATGCCGGCGCCGATGCCGTTGACCACCAGGATCAGGCCCTTCGGGTCCGGGACGTCGTAGCGGGCGGCGTAGAGCAGATTGTCGCCGGAGGGGAAACGGAACTCCTGCCGGGGCGGGGCCCCGGCTCCGAGCTCCGCCCAGGAATAGCGGAATTCGGAGACGCCGCTGCGCCTCGGAAAGAGCAGGCGGTAGAGCACCGCGGTGAGGGCCGCGGAGAGCAGGCAGTAGATCAGCAGAACGGTCATAAGTATCTTCAGCGCCTTTCGCAGGGAGAATCCGCGCCGGGTTCCGGAGGCGCTGTATTGTTTGTCTTTCATGGGGCTGCCTCCTTCCGACACACCGGAATCATCCCCGTTTTCGGGGGCTTTGATACCGCTTCATCGGGTTTTTCCGCAGATAGTGAAACGATGCCGTTCGCGGGGAACGGCATCGTTTTGCGGCGCAGCGGATCGCGCCGGGAGATTAGAAGTTGTAGCTGTAGCTGACATTGCCGCCGTTGGCAATCCCGATGATGATGCCAATGACGAAGAAGACGGTGGCAATGATGCTGAGGATCAGGCCGACCTTGCTGAGAATGAAGCCGACCTTGGAGGCGCCGGTGAGGGTGCCGCCCTGAGCGATGTAAGCCTTGCCCTTCTTGCGGCCGATCGCACCGAAGATAATGCCAAGAATGACACTGAACACGAGGCTCAGGATACCAAACACAAGAATGTTGGGCTGCTGATTATTCTGATCCATTTTTCTTTCTCCTTTCATATTTGCGATTGCTCGCTGTCTATAGAATAGCAGATTTTTACAAAAAATCAATACATATTTGTAAAAAAATCACATATTTGCCAGATAATCGGCGATCACCGCGTCATAGCCCTCCGTGTCGTTGATGCGGATGCGGGAATGGGCTCCGCGGTCGAACCAGACCAGCTTCTTCGGCGCGCTGCAGTGGGTCCAGAGGTATTCCGCCTGGTCCGGGGTGGAGTAGGTATCCTCCCGGCTGTAGAGGAAGAGGATGGGCTTTCGGAGCTGCTCGATCCGCTTGAAGGGACCGTCGAAGACCACGTCGGCCCCGGAGAAGAGCCGGATCCAGAGCATGACGACCTGCATGACCGGGAAGCGCGGGGTCTTAGGCCGGTCCGCCTTCATGTGGTTCTCGAAGGACTTGTAGAAGCTGTGGTACATGCCGTCGGAGATCAGGCCCTCCAGATACTCCGGGCAGTCCGGGCTCGTCAGGGCATAGAGAGCCGACGACGCGCCGATGCAGATCCCGTGGAAGAGGACCCGCTCGTTGCCCAGCTCGTCGTGGAGGAGCCGGGCCCAGGCCAGCAGATCCCGCCATTCCCTGCAGCCCAGAGAGCTGACCCGGCCGTCGGACAGGCCGTGGGAGCGGTTGTCGATGACCAGGACGTTGCGCCCGGCCTTCCGGAAGGGCTCCGCGAAGTAGTAGGAGTAGAGCAGACATTCCGTCCGGCCCGCCACGATGAGGACGGCGGAGCTGCCGCCGAAGTCGAAGTACTCCCCCACCAGGTGGAAGCCGTCGCTGTCGATCTCCACGGGCTTCTTATACGCTTCGTATTGCTTGCCCCATTCCAGGCCGAGCTTGAACATCCGCACGTATTCCGGATCGTCCGGGAAGCTGCAGCTCCGGCCGAATTTCTTTTGATTCGTGCGCACGAAGAGCACGATATAGATCACGGAGGACAAAAGGAGGGTCGGGAATACCACCAGGACGCCGAAGGCCCCGAGGAGGATCCATAGCCATTGCATCTACAGCACCCCCAGTACCCAGTGATAGATCTCCTGGCCGCCGTCCACGAAGCTGAGCTCCAGCAGGGGGAAGCGCTCGGCCAGGGTCTCGGCCAGGGCCTCCTCGTCGGCCTCGGGCACGTTGAGGCCCCGGAAGACCACGCAGGTCTCCTTGTCGTCGATATCCTCGATCAGAGCCAGGGCGTCCACGACCACGCTCCGCCAATCCGTGCCCACGCAGCAGAGCTCCCCGTTCCGCAGGGCGATCTCCTCGCCTTTCCGGCAGGTCAGCTCATGCCAGGAGAAGTCCCGGGAGGCGGTGGTCTCGCTGAGGGTGATTACGTCCTCCCGGCCCCGGCGGAGCTGGTTGAGCCGGTTTTCCGTGTCGGTGCTGTCGGGAATGTCCATGGCGATGGAGAAATAGCCCTCGGCAAAGCTCTTGGTGGGGATCACGGCGACCCGCTTGCCGCTGATCAGGGAGGCGGCCTGCTCGGCTGCCGGGATCACGTTCTTGTGGTTGGGCAGGATTGCCACGGCGTCGGCGTTCAGCCCCTCGATGGCCTCCACGAACTCCTGGGAGGAGGTGTTCATGGTAGCCCCGCCGTCGATGACGAAATCCGCGCCCAGGCTCTCGAAGAGCTTGCGCATACCGAAGCCGTTGACCACGGCCACCACGGCCAGAGGCTTGGGCTTCTCCGTGCGGAGGGAGCGGTCCCGCTCGTTGTGCTGGAGCTGCATATTCTCCAGCTTGAAGGTCAGGAACTCGCCGTACTTCTGGGAGTACTGGATGATGATGGCGGGCTTCTTGGTGTGGATGTGGACCTTGACCCGCTTCTCGTTCTGGACGCAGACGATGGACTCGCCCAGGCGCTCCAGGGCCCGGATGTAGTCCTGGAGCCTGAACCGCCGGTCGTAGCCCTTTTGGTTCATGAGCTGGAGGATGAACTCCATGCAGTAGCCGTCCACGAAGGCGCTGTTCTCGTCGAAGAGGCTCAGATCCGGGCCCTCGGGGGCGGCGGGAGCGGCGGGCAGGGCCTCGGCGCTCTCAAGCTGCTCGCCCCGGAGCTGCTTCAGCATACCCTCGAAGATCAGGATGAAGCCCGCGGCGCCGCTGTCCACCACGCCGGATTCCTTGAGCACGGCCAGCAGCTCCGGGGTCTGGGCCAGGGACTTGTGCATCTCGGCGATGTACATGGAGAGGATCACATCGATGCCGCTGCTCCGGGTGATCTGGCCCCGGATGTGCTCGATGCCCTCCCGGGCCACGGTGAGCACAGTGCCCTCCACGGGGCGGATCACCGCCTCGTAGGCTGTCCGGTAGCCCCGGATCAGGCCGCTGCGCAGCTCGCCGGGGCCGATGAGGCTGTCCTTTGCCAGCTCCTGGGCGAAGCCGTAGAAGAACTGGGAGAGGATGACGCCGGAGTTGCCCCGGGCGCCAAGGAGCATCCCGGCGGAGAGGGAGTTCAGATATTCCCCCGCGTTGGTGCTGCTCCGGGCGCTCTGGAGCCCGTGCTCCAGGGTCATGCGCAGATTCGTGCCGGTGTCGCCGTCGGGGACCGGAAAGACGTTGAGCTGGTTGATCTCCGCCTCCTGCAGCCGCAGGTTGGCAAGCCCGTTGCGGAGCATCTGCTCCAGCTGCACGCCGTTGATTCGTTTGATTGCCATAATATTACATCACTTATCCTTCTTCCCCATCTCCTGGACCGCCTTGGGGAGCAGGAAGCTCAGGGCGAAGGCGACCAGGACGCCGAGGGCGCAGATGGGGGTCATCCAGCGGACGATATTCTGGGTTTTGAGCAGGGTCAGGACCGCCGCGCCGCCGATGCCGGTGGCAATGCCCGCGAAGAGGCCCTGGACGGCAAAGTACATGGCCGCGTTGGAGACGCCGGTCTTCTTCTCCTCCTCCGCCGCAAGCTGGGAGGGCACGGAGTAGGCCACGGAGAACATGGCGCCGATGCCGAAGGAGGAGATCAGGCCGGTGACGATGGCAAGGACGGTCTTCAGAGTGCCCGCGGGCAGCAGGGAGACGCCGAACATCGCCAGCATGCCCACGGCGAAGATGATGAGGATATAGCGGAAGGAAAAGCCGAAGCCGAAGCGCCGGGTGATCCGGTTATAGAGCAGCAGGGTCAGGGGCACCGGGGCGAAGGCCGCCATCATGACGAACATCATGCTCATGCCCGCCACGGAGAAATACTCGTTGATGCCGCCCAGGAAGAGCTGGACGCCGAAGGTCATGAAGGAATAGACCACCATCCAGAGGATGTAGTTTCGGTTCCGGAAGGTGCAGGCAATGGACTGGAAGAGGTTGACGGTCTTGGAGGTCTTGCCGTCCTCGTCGGTCACGACGCCGCTCTTGGTGGAGTTCTCCTTGATGAGGAAGAGGGGGATCAGCATGGTCAGCACCAGGGGCAGGACCGCCATCGCCACCACGCGGATGTTCATGCCCTTGAGCATGGCCGCCACCACCACGTAGCCGAGGATGAAGTAGACGATGTCGCAGACGGACTTGACGTTGGAGAGGAAGTTCCGCTCCTCCTGGGTGTCCACGATCTCGGTAAAGGTGGCGTAGTAGGTCACCATGGTCAGGGTGTAGAAGGTGTAGAAGACGCAGAGCACCAGGCCGTAGAAGACCGTGTTCAGCATGGTGGCGCCCTCGGGATTCGGGGTCACCAGGGTGAAGACCACGTAGGCCAGGATCATGGGGATCAGGCCGATGAGCAGGGCCGGACGGCGGCGTCCGAACTTCGTCTTCAGATTGTCGGTAAAGGAGGCCATGGGAATGTCGATGACGCCGTCGATGATCTTGGCGACGATGCCGAAGGCCGCCCAGGCCCCGGCGATGACCAGGTCACGGCCCAGGAAGGTCTGATTTGCCACGGCCTCCGCGCCGAAGCCCCGGGCGATCAGGGCGGAGCAGAGATAGGAGCCCACCATCAGGTTGAGCATATTCACGCCCATGCCGCCGATGGCGTAGAGGAACATCTGCCATTTTTTCGTCAGTTTTCTCATAGTCGTTCTTCTCTCTTTCTGTTTGATTTCCGGGCTCAGCCCTTGGAAAGGGCCTGCTCAATGATCGCCTTTTCCTCAGAAAGATCCCGGGAGATGGGCTTGCCCATGTAGTAGGCCGCCATGAGGCCGGGGCCGATGTTGATGCCGCAGGAGGGGAAGACGTCGTTGATATAGATCTCCTTCGGGTGGAAGCGCTCCCGGATCAGGTCCCGGAACTTCTCCGCCTGGGGCAGGCGGTTGGTCTGGGCGATGAAGACGATCTGCTCCGAAAGCTTCTCGCCGGTCTGCTCGATATAGCTCAGCAGGACCTCGTAGGCCTGCTTGGCCCCCTTGGCCTTGCCGATGACGGTGGTGAGACCGTTGTAGTCAAACTCGCCGATGGGCTTGACCCCGGCCAGGGTGCCGAAGAAGGCCTTGGCGTTGGTGAGGCGGCCCTTCTTGGCGACGAAGCTCAGATCGTCCAGCCAGCCGGCCTGATGGAAGCGGTTCTTGTTCTCCTCCAGCCAGGCGGCGACCTCCTCCATGGACTTGCCCTCGTCCCGGAGCTTGGCGGCCCAGATCGCCATAAGGCCGAAGCCGGGGCCGAAGCGCAGGCTGTCCACGCAGCAGATCTTCGCGGCGGGGTACTTCTCCAGGACCTGCTTCCGGGCGGTGTAGGCGAACTGGTAGGCGCCGCTGATGCCGCCGGAGATGGTCATAACCAGCAGCTCGGTCCCGTCCCTGACGATCTCCTCCATGGCGTTGGCAAACTCCGCGGTGTTGGGAGGCGCGGTGGTAAAGCCGTTGGGGTCCTTCTTCAGATCGGCGTAGAAGCCGTCCTTGGTATAGATTTCCCACTTCAGGAAGGCGGGGATCTCGGTCTTGTCCGGCAGGGTGATGTGGCCGGGCAGCACGCGGACGTCGTATTGGGTCTGGAAGGCCTCGCTCAGGTCGCAGGTGCCGTCGGCAAGAATGACGAATTTTTTCATGGTTTCCTCCTGATTACGCGTGATTGGGTTGGTTTGATCGGGATTTCGGTCGGCCCGCTTCCGGGTCGATCTCACGCAGGAAGGCGAACAGGGCTTCCTCGGCCCTGTCCGGGTCCTGTAAAAACGCGGTGGTGTGACCGGCTCCGGTCACGGAATAAAAGGCCTTTTTGGCAGCGCAGGCCTCGTAATTTGCCCTTCCCACGGCCCAGGGGACCGTTTTGTCGGCGGTGCCGTGGAGGAAGAAGCAGGGAATCCGGGTCCGGCCCAGGTTCTCCCGGGCGGAGCTGCGCAGCTCCAGGCCCATGCCCCGCTTCACCAGCAGGCGGATCAGGGGCATCATCAGCCCGGCGGGCAGACGGCGCTTCACGCAGTCCCCCCGGATCTGCTCCCAGGGCGAGGCGAAGCCGCAGTCCAGGACCAGGGCCTCCACGGCCTCCGGATCCAGCCGGTCCGCGGCGAAGGCCGCCGCGGCGGCCCCCATGGAGACGCCGTAGACGACGATCTTCCGGGTGGGGGTCCCGGTCCGGAGCCAGCGGACCCAGTCCGGCAGGTCGTTCCGCTCCAGCAGGCCCAGGCCGGTCCGCTCCCCCTCGCTGCGGCCGTGGGCCCGCTGATCGGGGATCAGCACGTTCCAACCCCGCCCGGCAAAGCGGGCGGCCTGGACGGCCAGATTCACCATGGGGTCGGAGCGGTAGCCGTGGAGCAGGATCGCCGTGCGGTCGGAGCCCCCGTCGCAATAGTCCCCCACGAGACGGAGCCCGTCGGCGGAGCGCAGGGAGAGCTCCCGGAGCCCCCGGGCCCGCAGCGCCTCCCGGCTCTCCTTCAGGAGCTCCGCCCAGGGGGCGAAGTCCCCTTCCGGGGCCACGGCGCGCTCAAAGTCCGTCCCCGCCCGCCGCGAGAATATGGTATGGTAAGCCACGAGGCAGGGCCCGAAGAGAAAGATCAGCCAGAGCAGGGCCAGGCCCAGCAGAATCCACAGCACGATCATGGCGCTTCTTTATTTCAGCTTCGCTTCGATGTAGTCCACGACCTGCCCCAGGGTCTCAAAGTCGGCGGTGCCCACGTTCTCAAAGCGGATGTCGAACTCCTCCTCGATGGCGATGACCATATAGAGCATGCTCACCGAGCTGAAGCCCAGGTCTGCCACCAGGCGGGTGTCGTCGCCGCAGGCCTCCACGGCCTCCCGGTTCCGGTCATCGGCGGCCAGCAGGATCTCCCGCAGCCGCTCCATAATTTCAGTTCTTTTCTGTTCCATAGCGGTATCTCACAATCTTCATGGCCGGGGTGCGCTGGAAGTCGCTGTCCCGGACGGTGATTTTGGACACCCGCAGAGCCGCGGGCAGGCTGCGGTTGATCTCCTCGAGCTGGGTAATCGCCGTCGCCCGGCGCTCGGCCTCGGGAAGCTGGGCCAGCTCCGTGGCCCGCAGGACCACCTCCAGGGCCAGGATGGGCTGGCCAAGCTCGCTGCGGTCCTCGAAGACCTGGGAGTCCTGGATCAGCGGCAGGGTGTTGAACCGGGCCTCCAGCTCCGCGGGGGACACGTTCTCGCCGCTGGGCAGGACGATGATCTCCTTGATCCGGCCCGTGATATAGAGGAAGCCGTCCTCGTCGATGCGGGCCAGGTCGCCGGTGCGGAACCAGCCCTCGGCCCAGGCCTCGGGCTCCTCGATCCCCACGTAGCCCTCCATCATGTTCTTGCCCTTGAGCCAGAGCTCGCCCTTCTCGATGCGGAGCTCCTGGTTGGGATAGGGGATGCCCACGGAGTCCAGCTTGCCCAGGCACTCCGGGTTGCCGGAGACCAGATTGGCGGATTCCGTCAGGCCGTAGCCGGCGTGGAGCCGGATGCCCATTTTGTCGTATTCGCTGACCAGGAAGGGCGAGACGGGGGCCGCGCCGCAGATGATGCACTTCAGCTCCTCGCCCAGCATGTTCCTTTTGAACTTCTTGGAGAGGGTCAGGGCCATCTCCGCCAGGGCGGGGACCATGACCAGGATCGTGGGCTTGAAGACCGCGATATCCCGGAACATCTCTTTATTGTCCCGGCAGATCCAGAGGGCGCTGCCGGTGTAGAGGCTGGTCATCAGGTTGCGGATCAGCCCGAAGACGTGGGACAGGGGCAGAATCAGCAGATAGCGCTGGCCGAAGACGTTGGGATAGCCGTAGCAGCCGTTGACGGTGCCCTGCATGACGGCCCCGTTGGAGAGCAGGGCGCCCTTGCTCTTGCCGCTGGTGCCGCCGGTGAAGACGATGGCGCAGGGGGTTTTGGCCTCGCAGGCCTTCAGGGCCGTCTTCTCCTCGCAGAGGGCGTCGGCGGGGATCAGCTTCAGGTCCGGGCGGCGCTGGCGGACCAGCTCCAGCCGGGGCTCAAAGTCGGGCTGATAGACCAGAGCGGAGACGCCGAACATCATGCAGCAGCCGAAGACGGCCCCCGCGTCCAGATGGGCGGGATAGATGACGGCGGTGCGGCCCGAGGTCACAATCGCCAGATAAGCCTTGACGAAATCGTAGGAGTTGGCCGCGAAGAGGGCCACCCGCTCCCCTGCCCCGGCCCGGTCCAGCAGGGTCCGGAAGCCGGCGGCGTCCCGCTCCAGCTCGGCGTAGCTCCGGCTGACGCCGTTGTCTACAATAGCGGGGGCGTCGGCGTAGTCCGCCAGGCAGCGGGTCCACATCTCGGAGACGGTGTCCATCTCCACGATCCGCGCAAACTGCGCCGCGTCGGTGTATTTGCGGAATACTTCTCTTGACTGGGTTTTCATAATTTGATTTACCTCCTGTTGGGTAGCGATGTATCTTTTAGGCATCAGGCAACAGGCCCGCCCGCAGCGGCGCACAGTGTGCGCCACGGGTTCCACGCTCTGAAAAGGGATTAGGGATTAGGGATTAAGGATTAGGGTGGGAAGAGGGAAGAGGGGCGAGGGATCAGGGATGTCCGCCCGTAGCGGCGCACAGTGTGCGCCACGGGTTCCACGCTCCGAAAAGGGATTAGGGATTAAGGATTAAGGATTAAGGATTAGGGTGAGAAAAGAGAACAGGGGGCAGGGATGCGCCTGCCCGTTTCCCCTCCGGGGCGTAGGGGACGCTCTTACCCCGCAAGGGGTGAGCGTCCCGGTATTTGCGTCAGCA
>CAMVKI010000012.1 GCA_947168005.1 uncultured Clostridia bacterium | reverse complement strand
AGGCCGCCCTACGGCGCGGGGGCGGGGGATGCTTCCGAGGCGAGAGAGAGAACCCCTCCCCCGGCCTGCGGCCGGTCCCCCTCCCCTTGGCAGGGGAGGTTTTAGGGCGGCGGCCTGGGGTCAGGCCGCCCTACGGCGGAAACGGAAATGCTTCCGAGACGGGGCGGAGGCATCTGGGGATGCCTCCCTACGCCGGGGGATGAAGTACCTCCGACGCGGAGCGGGCGCTCAATGAGCGCCCCTACGAGTGGGTCTGTTCCCTGTCCCTGTTCCCTGTTCCCTGCCCCCACCCTGATCCTTGATCCTTGATCCCTGATCCCTAAATGAGTTCGGGCTCCATGGCCTCGTGGAGGCGGTCGGTGATGGCGCCGGCGAAGAGGCGGTCGGCCTGGATGTGGACGGTCTGGAGGGCCGGGGCGCACTGGGCTACGGGGAGCTTGTCGGGCATAAAGACGTCGTTATCGAGGAAGAATCTGAGCTCGTTGTCCTGAATCAGCTTGACCTGGTTCTTCTCCACAAGCTTCCGCTGCAGCATGCCGGTACCCGCGTGAATCTTGACCCGGCAGCCGCCGGCGAGCGCCAGCTCGTAGTCCTGGCTTGCCATGGAAAAGCCCTCCTCCCGTACATCCTCCTCGGCCATGGGACCCAGGTAGGCGGGCTGGAAGAGCTCCCGGAAGGGCACGCCCTCCAGGTCCAGGGCCTTGCGGGAGAAGGCGTTGATAAAACGCAGGCCCACCCGCTCAAAGTAGGCGGGACGGTAGACAGGGATGAACTGAGAAAGGATCAGATCCAGCTTGGCGGCAAAGTCCTCCCAGGTGGTGTAGGCCGGGGTGGCAAGGGAGACGAAGGTGTTGGTCAGGCTGGCCTTCCACTTGCCGTCGGCGGAGAGAAATTGGTAGTTGGTGATTTTCTCGCCCTCCTCCACCCGGAAATTGCCGGGGCCGCCGACCACCCGGGGCTGGGGCTGCTCCAGCAGCCGCTTGTACTGGGGGAAGTCCCCGCGGATGCCCTCCTGGAACTCGGCGGGCTCCCGGGCGGAAATAGACAGAATGGCGGGGAAGCGGAGCTGACAGATAACCTCCAGAAGCTGGCGCTTGCGGTAGAGACAGCGTTCGCGGTCATTAAACATTCGAATCGCCTCCATTGGCTTTTTTCTTTCAGTATAGCACATTTTTCCCCGGGGCGCAAGCGGGAATACGGGGCGAAACGGGGGTGGGTTTCCGGATGGGGGCACCACCTCATCCGCCCCCCTTCGGGGGCACCTTCCCCTCAAGGGGAAGGCTTTGGGGGATGCCTCCCTACGGCGGGGCAAAAAAATGGGGGATTTGTGGCTTTACAAATGGGATTTATCTGATAGAATATAGGCAGAACTGCAAAGGAGAATCTGTTATGCGAATGCGGAAACGAAACAATCTGGAGCCCCGGATGGAGGCGGCCTCCGCCGTCTGGATCCGGGAGCCGGAGCAGTACCGGGGCCGGTGGCGGGAGCTCATGCCCGGGGCGAAGGAGCTCCATCTGGAAATCGGCTGCGGCAAGGGCAAGTTCACCGTGGAGACGGCGGAGCAAAACCCGGACATCCTCTTCCTGGCCGTGGAACGGGTCAGGGAGGCCATGCTGCTGGGCATGGAGCGGGCCATCTCCATGGGGCTGAAGAACGTCTTCTTCCTCTCGGTGGACGCGGCTCTGCTGGACACCCTCTTCGCCCCCGGGGAGGCGGACCGGATCTACCTGAACTTCTGCGATCCCTGGCCCCGGAGCAAGAACGCCAAGCGGCGGCTGACCTACCACACGTTTTTGGAGAAATACCGGACCGTCCTCCGGCCCGGCGGGGAAATCCACTTCAAGACCGACAACGCCGGGCTCTTCGCCTGGTCCCTGGAGGAGTTTGAACGCTACGGCTATCCGGTGAAAAACGTCACCGACGACCTGCACAGGGACGGAATCGTGGGGGTCATGACGGGCTACGAGGAGAAGTTCCACGCCCTGGGCACCCCGATCCACCGCTGCGAGATCTGTATGCCGGAGCCGAAGGAAGCGTCAGCGCTTTTCCAAAAAGAAACATAGGTTTTCCAAAAAGAAAAAAAGGTGTACAAACAGGCAAAAGTCTGGTATAATAGATGCCGCAATGAAGGGACAATCCCCCATCCCCTGCCGCCTCCAAGCGGGGAAACCGGCCGGCAGATTGCCGGCACTACAGGCGGCCGCCGCGGCCGCAATTCCCTGTTCTCTGCTCCCTGTTGCCTGTTGCCCATTGCCTAATTTTTTACTCATCGAAAGGGGGCCCTCGCCGTGACGGACCGTTCCGCCGTGATCTTTCTGCCGAACGACGCCGACCGCATCGGGAGCGATCTGCCCCTGATGCTCCACAGGGTCCTGGGCGTGCCGCTGCTGAGCTGGCTGAGCCATGCCCTGCGGCGGGCCGGGGTCAGCCGCTTCTTTCTGGTCTGCCCTCAGGCGCTGCTGGCCGAGGCCAGGGTCTGCTTTCCCGCGGGGGACGAGCTGACCGCCGTCTCGGACGAGGGTCCGGGGGACCGGCTCCACGTCTTCCTCTCCACCGCTTCGGAGGAGGAGCGGGAGCTGCTGGTGGTCACGGGGCCCACGGTCTACATCCCCAACTGCCGCCGCGGCGGGACGGAGCGGGCCAACGCCTGCCTGGTGAACCGCCTGGCCCTGATGGAGGCTCTGGACGAGACGGCCCCCATCGGCCGCTTCCTGCTCCGGGCCGGGGAGCCCGTCACCTGCGAGGACGGCTTCTTCGCCGTCTCCGGGCCCGAGGAGCTGCCGGGGCTGTCGGCCCTGCTGATCCGGGACCGGCTGCTGGAGCTGATCCGCGCCGGCGTGGAGATCTGGGATCTGCACAACACCTACGTGACCCCCGGCGTGGAAGTGGGCAGCGGCACCCTGCTCCTGCCCGGCACCCTGCTCCAGGGGAAGACCGCCGTGGGCCGTGACTGCACCCTGGGCCCCAATACCCGGATCATCGATTCGGAGCTGGGCGACGGCTGCGTGGTGGAGCAGTCCCGGGTGGAGGGCGCCAGACTGGCGGGCGACCTGCGGGTCGGCCCCTTCGCCAATCTGCGGCCCGGCACCGTCATGGAGGCCGGCTCCAAGGCCGGAGCCTTCGTGGAGCTGAAGAACACCAACGTCGGCGCGGGGACCCAGGTCGCCCATCTGAGCTATCTGGGCGACGCCGCCATCGGCGCCGGGGCCAACGTGGGCTGCGGCACCGTCACGGCCAACTTCGACCGGGTGGAGAAGCACTTCACCGTGGTGGAGGAGGGCGCCTTCCTGGGCTGCAATTCCACCCTGGTGGCCCCGGTGAACGTGGGCAAGGGCGCCTACGTGGCCGCCGGGACCGTGGTTACCGAGGACGTGCCGCCCAACGCCCTGGCCATCGCCCGGCCCCGGGAACAACATAAGAAAGAATGGGCCCTCAAAAACAAGAGAGCCGATTCCTGATAAAGAGAGAAGCCACAACCGAACGATGCGAAAAGGAGAAATGTCATGCTCGCAAACGGAAGACCTGTCAAAATTTTCAGCGGAAAAACCAGCCGTCCCCTGGCGGAGGACATCTGCCGGGAGCTGGGAGTCGAACTGAGCAACAACTCACTTACCGCCTTTGCCGACGGCGAGCTCTGCGTCTGGATGGACGAGACCGTCCGTGGCAGAGACTGTTTCGTGGTGGAGTCCACCTGCAAGCCCGTCAACGACAATCTGATGGCCCTGCTCATCAACATTGACGCTCTGCGCCGGGCCTCCGCGGGCCGGATCACCGCCGTGATCCCCTACTACGGCTATGCCCGCCAGGACCGCAAGGCCAGAGGCCGTGATCCCATCACCTCCAAGCTCGTGGCGAACATGATCACCGCCGCGGGAGCGGACCGGGTCCTGACCATGGACCTCCACGCGGCCCAGATCCAGGGCTTCTTCGACATCCCCGTGGACCATCTGACCGGCGCGCCGCTGTTCGTGGATTACTATATGAAGAAATTTGACCCCGCCGTCTGCAACCACAACGATTTTGTGGCGGTCTCTCCCGACGTGGGCTCTGTGGCCCGTACCCGGAACTTCGCCCAGCAGGTCCAAATGGATCTGGCCATCGTGGACAAGCGCCGCCCCAAGGCCAACGTCTCCGAGGTCATGAACGTCATCGGCGACGTGGAGGGCAAGACCTGCATCATGCTCGACGACATTGTGGACACCGCGGGCTCCCTCTGCAACGCGGCAAAGGCCCTCGTCGAGATCGGCGGCGCCAGGGAGGTCTACGCCTGCGCCACCCACGGCGTCCTCTCAAACCGCGTGGACCCCGTGAGCGGCAAGGTCACCAAGGCCTGGGAGCGGATCGAGAACAGCGTCATCAAGGAGCTGGTCCTGCTCGATACCATTCCCCTGCCCGAGGACTACGCGGGCACCAAGATCAAGCAGCTCTCCACCGCCGACGTCTTTGCCCGCTGCATCCAGCACATCGCCGACGAGACCTCCATCTCCGACTGCATCTTCGGCGCCAGATAAGGCCGTAGGGGGCGGCGCCCCCGACGCCCCGTGCCATGGCAGCAATGCGCAAAGCGGGCCGTCGAAGGCGCCGGCCCCTACAGAAGGAATCTGATATGCTTTTCAAAAAATCCACCATCGACTGGCTCGTTGTGGGCCTGGGCAATCCGGGGCGGGAATACGAGCGCACCCGGCACAACGTGGGCTACCGGACCGCGGAGCTCCTGGCGAAGGAGGCGGGCGTGAAGCTCGACCGGGTGAAATTCCGGGGCCTGACCCGGGCCTGCACCCTGGCCGGGCAGAAGGTCCTGCTGCTGAAGCCCGAGACCTACATGAACCTCTCCGGCGAGGCGGTCCAGCTGGCCGCCATGTTCTACAAGCTCCCCATCGACCACATTGTCGTGGTGTCCGACGACATCTCCCTCCCGGTGGGCAAGATCCGCGTCCGGGCCGAGGGCTCCGCCGGGGGCCACAACGGATTGAAGTCCGTGATCTCCCGCCTGGGCAGCCAGGACTTCCCCCGGGTCCGGATCGGTGTGGGCGCCAAGCCCCACCCGGACTATGACCTGGCCGACTGGGTCCTGTCGAGCTTCTCCGCCGAGGAAGAAAAGGCCCTGGCCCCCGCCCTCGAGCACGCCGCCGCCGCCGTCCTGGAGCTGATCCAAAACGGACCCGCCAAGGCCGCCGCGAAATTCAACGGCCTGTAGGGACGGCACTCTGCTGTCCGAGCCTTCCGGCGTGACGGGCTGCGGCCTTCGGCCGCCTGCGCCTGTGCGAAACACCCTTTTGGGCTTGCCCAAAAGGGTGTTTCGCACAGGGTCTTTTTTTCTGCCGCGGTCCGGGACCGCGGCAGAGGGGTCAGTCGGTCATTTTGCCGTCCGCGCCGAAGTAGTGGTAGCCGACGGAGATGGGCTCGTCGCCGATGAAGCGGGCGCTGAGATAGACGCGCGTGTTCACGGCGTACTTGTGCCCGTCGTTGATGAAGTAGTAGCCGCCCTCCCAGTGGATGAGCTGGTAGCAGCTCTGGCGGGCGCCGTTGATGTAGAAGTAGCCGTCCTCCCAGGGACCGTTCTTGAGGACCAGCTTGCCGCTGTCGTCAAAGTCGTAGCAGCCGGGAGCCAGCTCGGAGCCGGCCACGAACTGCCGGCCCAGGTAGAGCCGGATGTTTCTGGCGTACTTGTGGGCGTCGTTGATGAAATAGTAGTCGCCGTTCCACTCGATGAGCTGGTAGGCCAGCTGCTTGATGCCGTCCAGGTAGAAGTAGCCGTCGGCCTGGGGACCGTTCTTCAGGACCATCCTGCCGTTCTCGTCGAACTCATAGTAGCCCGCCGTGAAGGGGGAACCGGCCAGGAGCCGGCTGTTCAGGTAGAGGTTCTGGTTCACGGCGTACCTGTTGCCATCGGTGATGAAGTACCAGGCGCCCTCGAACTCGATGAGCTGATAGGCCTTCTGCCGGATGCCGTCGAGGTAGAAGTAGCCGTTGGAATTCGGGCCGCTCTGGATCACGAGTCTGCCCATGGCGTCGAAGTAGTAGCAGCCGGGCTCGAAGGGAGTGCCCTCCACGTAGATGGGCTTGAAGTCCAGGTGGATGTCCCTGGCGTACTTGTCGTCGTCGTTGATGAAGTACCAGGCGCCTTCCCATTCCACGAACTGATAGCAGGGGACAATCTCGCCGTTCAGATAGAAGTAGCCGTCGGCGTTGGGGCCGTCCACGGAGGAGAGGGCGGTGTGCTCACGGCTCAGCTCCTCGCCGCAGCGCTGGCAGTAGACCACGGTATCGTAGCCGCCCCCCTCGGAGCCGGTGGGCTCCACGTAGTTTTCGATGACGGGCTCGCCGGGCTGGTGGCCCAGAGCCGCGGTCTCGTCGCCGACGTAGCTGTCGCCGCAGCGGGAGCAGGTATAGGTGGTGAAGCCGCCTTCGGTGCAGCTGGGCTCGGTGACGGCGGGGACATAGTCGTGGCCCAGGGCGTCGATGGTGAAGTGCTCGGATGCGAGAATCTCACCGCAGGTCTCGCAGCGGGTTACCAGCTCATAGGAGCCGGCCTCGGTGCAGCTGGGATCAACCTGGTTTTCCATGACGGGCTCGCCGGGCGTGTGACCCAGGGCGTCCACGGGACGGGTCTCGACTCTGCCGCAGACGGAACAGACTCTGCTCTCCTCGCCGGGCTCGGTGCAGCTGGGCTCCGTCGTCACGGACCAGTCGCTGTACTGGTGATCACAGGTCTTCATGTACCGCATTCTGACGCTGAGATCGTCTGTGGTGTTCGTCCAGTTCGTATCGTCGTCGGAGCTCAGGATGACGACGCCGGGATAGAGGTTGAGCGCACCGTTGTCTTCGGCGTTCTCACCGGCGCCAATGCCCATGGCATTCTCGTCACCGGCAGCGTACACCGTGCCGCCGTAGATGCTCAGGCTGCCGCCCCTGCCGCCGCTGCCGCCGCCGATGCCGGCCGCGCCGCTGCCGCCGATGGCGGTGACATTGCCGCCGTAGATGGTGACGTTGACGCCGCTGCCGTTTTGCGCGCCGCCGATGCCGGCGGAGTGTCCGTCCTCATCCGGATTGCTGTGGCTGGAATCCGCGATGATATTGCCTCCGTGGATATTGACAGCACAGTCGCCATAGACTTCGGTACCGTAGGAATAGCCGCCGATGCCAGCGGTGTAAATGCCGTACCCAGGCACAAAGCCTCCCGCTGTGTGCAGCGTACCGGCATGTTCTCCCTCACTCTGCGCGTAGATATTCAGGGTCAGGCCATCGGCTGCCAAAAAGCCATAGGTGACGTTCAGCGTCGCGTCGTCGCAGAGAATCAGATTCACCGTGGCGGCGTTTTCGCCCTGACCCTCCGGGTATGCCACGAGGAGCCCATCGATGTTTACCTCGCCGCTGACCAGGTAGGTGCCGCCGGACAGATTCGTGTCTATGTTGCTGCTGCTTTGCAGCTCGCTGTAATTCACGACAGTTTTGATTTCCCGGATCAGCTCGCCGCTTTCCTCGTCCACCCGATAGGCGATATAGGGAATGGGTTCCAGGCCCAGCTCAGCCTCTCCTTTTTCGGACAGGAAGACGTTGTAGCCGTCGTCGCTGGTAAAGTAATTGCCGGGGCGGACGCTGCCCTCGTAGAGGGAATAACCGGAGGTAAATTCACCTGTGCTGTTTTCGTAATTCACGCCCAGGCAGGCCTTCTGTTCCCCGTCGGACAGGGGCCCGACGATCTCCAGGAGAGAGCCGTCCCGGATAAAGATGTTGCTCTCCCGTTCTTCGTATTCCAGGGTGTTGCTGTCCTTCACCAGGTTGCCCTGGATCACAGGCGCGCCGGAAAGCTTGATTCTTCCGTACCACTGGCCCACAGCGCTGATGTTTTCGCTGGAGCTTCCGTATCGGACGGCAACGTTATCCGTAATGGAGCCGCCGCTCAGCACGAAATCGCCGTCACCGCCGACAAGCACGCCGCCGCAGTCGCCGGAGATGTTGTGTGCAATGAGGCCGTCGTTCATATTGAAGTAACCGCCGTCAATGATCGCAACACCGCCGCCGTAGGAGCCGTAGTAGGTATTCGTCCAGGTGTTGGTGGCGTTGTAGAGGATGGAGCCGCCGTTCATGACAAAGCGTCCCTCGGTGGCAACGCCGCCGCCGTCAGTGGAACCGCCGTTGTCGCCGGAATACAGCTTGTTGGCAAGGATCGAGCCGCCGTTCAGGGTGAAGCTGCCGCTGTTCCAAACGCCGGCGCCGCCGGTATAATAGTGTTCAAAGTAGGTCGCGCCCGCGGTATTGGCAATCAGATTGCCGCCGTTCATGGTGCAGCTGCCGCCCGCCATGATAAACAGCGCGCCGCCGCCGAAGTAGTAGGCTCTTCCTACGGTCTTGACATAGCCGCCCTTGCCGCCGGTGATATAGCCGCCGGTAAAGGTTCCGGTACGCAGGGTGCTGTCCTCCGGCGTTCCCAGGTGACCGTAGTCGTTCTCGTCCAGATAGTAGGGATGCTCTGTGTCGTCGCAGTCAAAGAGATTCAGCGCCGCGCCGCCGGGGACGGTGATCACGCTGCCCTCGCCTGCCGTGAAGGTGATGCCCTTGCCGTTCAGGCAGAGATTGGTGTCGCCGGCCGGGACATTCCAGCCGCTGCTGAGGGTCACATCGTCGGTCAGATACCAGTTGCCCGGGGCTGTGGGCAGTCTGTCTGTGTCGCCCCAGGGTTCAAACGAAACGCCGTCATGCTCGTGGGCCACGAACTGGGCATTTTTGACCCAGACGGCATAGAGCACCATGTCGTCGCTGAAGCTGATGCTGTCGCCTTCTGCGTAGTTCTCGCCGCTGCCGTCGGGCTCGGTGTTCCAGCCGAGGAAGTCATAGCCCTCCCGCGCCATCGTGCCCGGCCCCAGCACCGTCGCGGTGTTGCGCTCCTCCACATAGAGGGTGGTATCCTCGGGGCAGCTCGCGCTGTCGGCGCCGTTGGCGTCATAATACAGGCGGCTGCCGAGGAATTTCAGGGTGATGTCGTAGCCGGGATAGTTGTTGGAATAGCTGTCGGAAGTCATCCGGAAGATGATGGTGCCGTAGGCGGAGGCATCGAATTCGGGGATCGTAAACGAACCGTTGACGGAACCGGTATAGATGCGGTTGCCCACGGTATCGCCGTAAATATAGAAATAGTCGCTGGAATAGTCATCCATATTGACGGTGCCGCTGATTTTGACGATCTTTCCGGCGGGAGGGATCAGATTCAGCGTCGTGTTGTAGCCCTCGCTGTAATTGCCGTAGGGTCCGCCCCAGTCATAGACGTGGAACTCCCGGATTCCGTGAGTGCCGTTGAGGTCCACGGTCGCGTTGTCCTGGACGTGCATCTGATAGCCGTCCGTGTAGACGGCGGTAAACAGGGTGTCCTCGTTCATCGTGTAGGAGGCATAGGGCCGGTATTCCGCAATGCCGTCCGTCCAGCCCAGCAGAACCTTGAGATAGGGTGGAACGAAGTCGGAGCCGCCCTTCAGGTAGATGGTTTCGCCGGGCGCCGCGGAAGCGGGCGCGACTTCTCCGCCGCCAAGGGTGTCATAGCTCGCGCAGAGCGCGTCTGCCCAGTAGGCGTAGAAGGTCACGCTGCTGTTCATGGTATACTGGGTACTGGCCGGATAAACGGCGGTTCCGTCGAACCAGCCGCCGAAAACCTTGCCCTCGGGCGGGGTGAGGTAACAGCTGGGAAGCCAGATCGTACTGCCGGGCAGCACGCTCTGATCCTGGGGGACATTCGTTCCGATACCGCCGTTTGCGTCAAAGTGGGCGATACAGGCGTCCGTCCATTGGGCATAGAATACCACACTCTCGTTGAGGGTGTACTCCTGATTGGGACTGTAGAGCTCGTTTCCGTCGGACCAGGCGCTGAACAGCTTGCCGGCGGGCGACATAAAGGAGCAGTAGGGCAGCTCAATCACCGTGCCGGGGAGCCTGACGATGGGCGCCGGGCCGTTTCCGCTGCCGCCGTTGGCGTCAAAGCTCGCGGTACAGGCGTCTGTCCATTGGGCATAGAATACCACGCTCTCGTTGAGGGTGTACTCCTGATTGGGACTGTAGAGCTCGTTACCGTCGGACCAGGCGCTGAACAGCTTGCCCTCGGGCGGGGTGAAGCTGCAGCCGGGAAGCCGGATCACCGTGCCGGGGAGCTTGACAATGGGCTCAGGTCCGCTGCCGCTGCCGCCGTTGGCGGCAAAGCTCGCGGTTGCCGCGTCCACAAACTGCGCGGTAAAGCTGGTGAACTCAGAGATCGGAACACTGGCGCCGGGCTGATAGATCTGTCCGTCCGCGCTGGAAAGCCAGCCGCCGAAGAGCTTATCCACAGGCAGCTGGAAGGGGCACTGCGGAAGGGTATAATTCGCGCCCTCCACGACGCCGGAGGAGATCGGGCCGCCGTTGGCTTCGCCGGGCAGCAGGGCGATGGGAATCTTGTTCGCCAGCGTGCCGGTCAGCGAGAGGCCGTCCCGCACGACGCTGCTGTCGGACCGGAACCGGAGAATCACGGGGCTTTCGCCAAAGGCGAGCTGAATCGTTTTGCTGCCGGATTCCGAGCAGACCTGGTTGTTCGTCGTGCCAACGTAGGCATAGAACAAGTCGTAGCCGGATTCGGTGTTGATCGGGCCTTCCAGGCGAAGACCCAGGTCCTCCGGAAGCGTGAGCACGAGGTATCCGTCCCAGTTGCTGCCGTACTGGCTGTCGGGGCCGGATTCATCGTAGAGATTGAAGCTGTAGCCCAGCTCCTTGTCAGAGAGATCCACCTCTGTGGGGGGCGTATCGCCGCTTGAACCGGGGGCGTAGGAGTGCGCCGGGATGATATAGGTGTCCATCTCGGCATCCGTGAGCTCGGCGGCCCCGGGCTGCTCCTGTACGTCCGCGGCAAAAGCCGGGACCGCCAGCAGGCTTAGAAGCATCGTCAGCGTCAAAAGCCAGCAAAGCGCGCGTTTTCCTGTGTGTCTCATAAGGTTCCTCCTTTTTGTTTGAATTTTAGTTCAGAACCATCCTGCCGTCTTCGCCGAAGCAGCAGCAGCCGACAGAGATGGGTTCGTCACCGATGTACTGGGCGCTGAGGCAGATGCGCTTGTTGACGGCGTACTTGTGGCCGTCGTTGATGAATTTGAAGTCAGACATTCTGCCCGCCGCGCAGGAGCAGCGGGAGCCGGATTCGAGGGGCGCTTGGCTTCCGCCGCTGTCGCCGGAGCCAAAAACCGGCTCCGCGGACGTTTCCGGTTTTGTTGCTTTCCTTTGCCTCCTTCTTACGGATCAGGCGCAAACGGTCAGACGAAGCTAACTAAATTATAAACACTTTTCCGGAAACAGTCAAGGCGTAATTAATATATTGTTAATATACTGTGCTCTTTTCTCCGCAAAAAATCGCCCCCGGGCGGCTCCCCGGGGGCGATTTTTATGGAATCCTTCAGAAAAGAGCGAATCAGAGCTGGGTATTGAAGAGGTTGCGGAGCTGGTTGACCACGTCCTCGCTGGAGGCGTTGATCAGGGCGGCCTCGTTGATGCCGGCCAGGGCCTTCAGCTCGGTGGTGGAGCTCATGTTGTAGCCGATGGTATAGACGGGGATGCCCAGGGCCTTGACGATGCTGGGAATCCGGTCGTACTTGATGCCCACGTTCTGCGCGCCGTCGGAGAGGACGAACATCATCAGCTTCGCGTTGGGAATCTCCTGCTGCTTGTCCAGCAGCAGCTTTGTCGCCTCCATGACGGCGTCGTAGGTGGCGGTGCTGCCGCCGGCGGAGAGGTGCTTCACCGCGCCGCTGAACTTGGCCCGCTGGGTGTTGTCAAACTCGCCGATGGGGAGGTTGACGGTCACATTGTCGGAGTAGCTGACCAGACCGATGTAGTTCTCGGAGCCGATGTAGGAGGAGGCGGCGATCAGGGACTCCTGGAGGCTGCGCAGCGGGGTGCCGCTCATGGAGCCGGAGACGTCGGCCACGAAGACCGCAATCACAGGCTGGCCGCCGTTCTTGTTCTGCTTCCAGATCCGCTGGGCCGCCAGATAGCCGGCACCGTCCAGGCCGGAGTCCACGCTCTGATACTCGTCGTGGCGGTTGAAGCCCTTTTCGGTGGCGAGCTTCTGGTTTTCCTCCCGCAGGCAGTAGTCCACAAAGAGCTGGGCCGCCTCCTGCTTCTCCGCGCTCACATAGTCGAAGGTGTAGACCGGATGGTCGTGGCGGATGCCCTGGGGTACGTAGACGTAATCCCGCAGCTCCGGGGTGTTGATGTAGCTCTGCTCCTCCATGACCATGGCGTCGATGACGCCCTTGGCGGCGGAGTTGCGCAGGACCGCGGTGGTGTAGGCCACGGGAGGCGACTTCTTCTGATAGGCGATCAGCTTTTCGGAGGCCTTTTCGGAGACGGGGTTGGAGGAGTCGAAGTGGGCCAGCATGGCCGTGAGGATGTTCAGGCCGGTGGAGGAGGTGTAGGGATTCGTGTAGGCGAAGTTGATGTCCCCCGCCAGGGTGGCCTCCATGGCCGTGCCCACGTTGAGCTCCTGATACTTCTCAATAAAGGTGTCGTAGGTGGATTTCTTCATCAGGATGCCCGCGGTGTTGCCCGCGATGCGATTGCTCAGGGTGGTCACGTTGAAGCTGCCGCTGAGCATCTTGCCCCAGGCGTCGTTGGAGGGCACGTAGACGTCGGGCCGATAGCCGCCGTCCACCATGTAGGTCACAACCTCGCCGGAGGTGATCTTCCGCACGGAGACGGAGACGGACTCGCCGCCGACGGTGAAGCCTTCCCGGTTGAAGCGCTCGGCGACGACATTCATCCAGTCGTCCGGCGCGGCGGCGCTGAACTCGGTGGCGGCGGCGATCTCAATGTTGATCCGGCCGCTGCCCTGCACCGTGATGGGGAAGGTGGAAATGTCGGCCAGCGCCGCGGCGGGGGTTGCGTCCTCCAGGGCGTCTATGTCGATGGGGGCATCCACGGTGCTGACCTTCACGTTGGTCAGCAGGGCGTTCATCTCCTTGACGGCGTCGTCCCGGGAGATGACCTTGATATTGTCGCCTTCCACGTAGGCGCTGTCTCCGCAGCCGGCGAACAGGGAAAGGCTCAGCGCGAGCACAAGGATCAGGGCAAGGTACTTTTTCATATAATTTCCTCCTTCAGCAGCTCGATGAAGCTCTTCACCGAGCTTGTGACGTCTACTTTGCTGCCTTGGTTGTTGATATATTCGGTGATGGCGGCGCAGAGCCTGCCGGCCTGCTCCAAAGCCTTCTCGTTGTGGGCCTCCGCCTCGGCCAGATTTTTCATCAGGGGCTCCTCGGGGGAGGCTGCGTCGTACATGGTGAGCCAGTTGAAAACCCGGCGCATCATGCCGAAAATGTTCTGCTCCAGCTTGTCCAGCAGGGCCTCGGCCTCGGTCAGGTCGTCGGCCCCGTTCTGCTTCAGCATCCGGCTCAGCCGGGCCTGGTAGCTGTTCATCCGGTCCAGCTGGGCCTGGTATTTCTCCAGCCAGGGGGTGAACTTGGGCGGCATGGTGTCGAAGAGCTGGACCAGGTAGGCCCGGATCTCCTCCTCGTTGTAGCTGCCGCTGCGGTTGGAGAGGGGGGCCCGCTTCCGGTTTTCCGCCTTGGCCCGGGCAATCAGCTCCTCGGAGGCCTGCTCCTTCCGGCGCTCCTTCAGAATTGCCAGCAGGGGCGGGACCAGCAGCAGGGCTCCGGCCAGCATGACGCCCCGGACAACCCAGACCAGGACCCGGTAGGTCCCGGCCCCGGAGTTGATGAGAATCTCGTTTTCGGCGCCGGAAATCAGCAGCCGCCCGATGCCGCCCCCCAGGAGCAGGACCAGTCCCGGGATAAATTTCAG
The DNA here is from genome assembly GCA_947168005.1 of uncultured Clostridia bacterium. Taxonomy (GTDB): domain Bacteria; phylum Bacillota; class Clostridia; order Oscillospirales; family Oscillospiraceae; genus JAFRPC01. The sequence goes on along the minus strand of CAMVKI010000012.1, from coordinate 12,120 downwards.
GAAACGTTTCATTCCGCTGCCTCCTTCTCAAAGCGCCGCAGCTGGGCCAGCGCGGCCAGCAGATCGGCCTGCTGTGCGCCTGCCTCCGCGCTGTCCGCCTGGGCGATCAGCGTCTTCATGTGTCGGCGCACGGTGTTCATCTCTTCGGTCTTTGCTTCGATCTGCTTCAGAACCAGCTCCGTCTGAGAGGCGCGGAAGGCGTCTTCTCCGCCGGCTTCCGTCCAGGCTGCCAAGGCGCTGCGGAGCTCGTCGGCCAGCACGCTCAGCTCGGCTCTGGCGCAGCCGCACTTGAAGCGGAGGGTCTGCGCCCGGTCCCGGATCCACTCCGGGCCGGGGTCCTCCGTCTCCCGAAGCTGCGCTAAGGTCGCCGTCAGATCGCCCTCCTCCAGGACCCGCCGCATCCGGTCCGGCGCCTCCCGCAGCAGGGCGTCCAGGGCCCTTCTCGCTTTTCTCTCCACGTTGTCCATGGTCTCTCAACTCCTGCGGACCCCGGCGGACAAAGGCCCACTGCGGCCGCCCGCCAGCCTGGTCTGATTATAGCATCTGCCCCCGGAAGCGGAAACCGCCCCGGGGCTGCGTTTTCGCGCAAAAGCGCAACCGCAGGCTGCGCCGGATGCGCACGCTCCATGCGGGCCTCACGCCCGCCGGAACGGGAGCGTATTTTTATTTTATCAAATCTTTCCGGGATATGCAACATAAAAAACAGTAGATTTTTGCATGGGGATGTGATATAATGCCTTATCCGAACATACGGTATATCTGACGGAAAGGGGCCTGCGCCTCTTTCCGCGTTGCTGCGTGGACCCGAAAAGTGAAAAAATTTCAAAAAAGATGTTACGATTCGACCCTGTAATGCGTTATATAGTTGAAGGAGCACACTATGGATCTTCTCCTCAAGGCCCTGCACGGGCTTGCTGAATACGAAACGGTCCTGAAGACCCTCCGGCGCGGGAAGTGCGCGGGGGTCTCCGGGGCGGCCCAGATCAACCGCTCCCACCTGATCGCGGGCCTGCGGCGGGAGCTGGAGGGGCCCATGCTGGTCCTCTGCCAGGACGAGCTGGCCTGCCGCCGGACCCAGGAGGAGCTGGCCGCCTTTTTGGGCACGGCCTTCCCCATCCTGCCGGGCCGGGACCTGACCTTCTACGACACCGCGGCGGCCTCCCGCCAGTGGGAGCAGAAGCGCCTGCGCCTGCTCCACCGGATGGCCCTGGGTCAGGAGCCCCTGGTCATCGCCTCCTGGGAGGCCCTGGCCCTGCGGACCATGCCCCGGAACGTCCTGCTGGGGGCGGCGATCAGCCTGCGCCCCGGCGCTCTTTTTGACCTGGACGAGCTGGCCGAGCGCCTGCTGCGCAGCGGCTACACCCGCTGCCAGATGGTGGAGGGCCCGGGCCAGTTCGCGGTCCGCGGCGGCATTCTCGACGTCTACAGCCCCGCCCTGGAAAAGCCTCTGCGGGCGGAGTTCTTCGGCGACGAGATCGACGCCATGGGCCTCTTCGACCCCCTGACCCAGCGCCGGGTGGAGAATGTGGAGGAGGCGACGATCCTCCCCGTGGCCGAGGCCCTGCCCGCCCTGCACCCCGGCGGCCAGGAGGGCCTCTGCGCCGATCTGGAGCGGCTCATTGCCCGGCAGAAGCGGCGCAAAAACCGCAGCGAGGCCCTGCTGAAGACCCTGGAAACGGACCTGGAGACCCTGCAAAACCGGAGCTTCTTCGGGGCCGCGGACCGCTATCTGAGCCTGATCTACCCCGACTTCACCACCGCCGCCGACTACCTGCCCGCCGGCGGCCTCGCGGTCTTCTGCGACCACGGCAATCTGCGCCGGGCCGCCGCGGGCTGGGAGGAGGACCTGGGGCTCCAGCTGGACTCCCTGCTCCAGGGCGGGATTCTGGTGGGAGAGCTCTGCGACTTCGGCAAGGGCTGGGAGCCCCTCTGCGCCGGGCTTGCCGGTCATCCGGTCCTCTTTTTGGACGCCTTCCTGGCCTCGGCCTATCCGGCGGAGCTCCAGCCCGCGGCCCTGGTGGACGTGGTGGCCAAGCAGCTCCCCTCCTACGGAGGCAGCCTGGACGTGGCCGCCCAGGACCTGAGCCACTACCGGAAGAACGGATACCGGACCCTCGTCCTCTGCGGCAGCCGCCGCCGGGGCGAGATTTTGGAGGAATTCCTGCGGGATAAGGACATACCCGTCTCCATGGCCTTCCCGGCGGCGGACTGGCCGCCCCCCGGCGGCGTGTACCTGACCGAGGGCTCCCTGCCCAGCGGCATGGAGTACCCCACCCTGAAGCTGGCGGTCCTCTCCGAGGGCCAGCTGATCACCCGGGCCGCCCGCCGGTCCCGGTCCAGGGTCAAGACCACCAACCGGCAGAAGCTCAGCTCCTTCACGGACCTGGCCCCCGGCGATCTGGTGGTCCACGAGTACCACGGCATCGGCCGCTACGTGGGCATGGAGCAAATGAAGGTGGACGGAGCCGTCAAGGACTACGTCAAGATCGCCTACCAGGGCAGCGACGTGCTCTACGTCCCCGCCACCCAGACGGATCTGATCTACAAATACATCGGCGCGGCCCAGGACAGCCCCGTCAAGCTCAACAAGCTGGGCGGCGACGCCTGGGAGAAGACCAAGAAGAAGGCCAAGGCCGCCGTCAAGGACCTGGCCGAGGGCCTGATCAAGCTCTACGCTGAGCGCAAGCGGCTCCAGGGCTTTGCCTTCGCCGCCGACACCCCCTGGCAGCGGGAGTTCGAGGACAACTTCCCCTTCGCCGAGACCGACGACCAGCTCCGCTGCATCGCCGAGATCAAGGGCGACATGGAGTCCCCGGCCCCCATGGACCGGCTGCTCTGCGGCGACGTGGGCTTCGGCAAGACCGAGGTGGCCCTCCGGGCCGCCATGAAGGCCATCCTGGACTCCAAGCAGGCGGCCATCCTGGTCCCCACCACGGTCCTGGCCCAGCAGCACTACGTCACGGCCTGCCGCCGCTTCGAGGGCTTCCCGGTAAACATCGAGGTCCTCTCCCGCTTCCGCAGCCCGGCCCAGCAGAAGCGGGCCCTGGCGGGGCTCCGGGCGGGCAGCGTGGACCTGATCGTGGGCACCCACAAGCTCTTGCAGAAGGACGTGGTCTTCAAGGACCTGGGCCTGCTGATTGTGGACGAGGAACAGCGCTTCGGCGTGACCCACAAGGAAAGATTGAAGGAACTTTCCAGGGGCGTGGACGTCTTAACCCTGTCCGCCACCCCGATCCCCCGCACCCTGAACATGGCCCTCTCGGGCATCCGGGACATGTCCACCATCGAGGAGCCCCCCATGGACCGCTATCCGGTCCAGACCTTTGTGCTGGAGCACAACGAGCCGGTCCTGGACGACGCCATTCGCCGGGAGCTGGCCCGGGGCGGTCAGGTCTACTACCTGCACAACCGGGTGGAGTCCATCGCCCAGTGCGCCGCCAGGCTGGCCAAGCGCCACCCCGGCGCCGAGGTGGCCGTGGCCCACGGCAAGATGAACGAGGAGGAGCTGGGGGACGTGATGCAGCGCATGGCCGACGGCGAGATTCAGATTTTGGTCTGCACCACCATCATTGAGACGGGCATCGACATCCCCAACGTCAACACGCTGATTATCGAGGACGCGGACCGGCTGGGTCTGGCCCAGCTCCACCAGCTTCGGGGCCGGGTGGGCCGCTCCTCCCGCCACGCCTTCGCCTATCTGAGCTTCCGGCGGGGCAAGGTCCTCTCCGAGGTGGCCGAGAAGCGGCTGGACGCCATCCGGGAGTACGCCGAATTCGGCTCCGGCTTCAAGATCGCCATGCGGGACCTGGAGATCCGGGGCGCGGGCAACCTTCTGGGGGCCGAGCAGTCGGGCCACATCCTCTCGGTGGGCTACGACATGTACCTGAAGCTCCTGGAGGAGGCGGTCATCGAGGAGCAGGGCGGTCCCGCGGCGAAGCCCGTGGACTGCACCGCGGACCTGGACATCACGGCCAACATCGAGAAGGACTATGTGGAGAACGGCGAGCAGCGCATGGATCTCTACCGGCGCATGGCCGCCATCCGCTCCCAGACCGACGCCGACGAGCTGCTGGACGAGATCGTGGACCGCTACGGCGACCCGCCGAAGGGGGTCCTGAACCTGATCGACGTGGCCCTGCTCCGGGCCAAGGCCGCCCCCCTGACCATCACCGACATCAGCCAGAAGGGCCAGGATCTGCTCTTCTCCCTGCTGACGGCGGACTATCAGCTCATCTCCGCCCTCTTTGCCGCCCCGGAGCTGGCGGGCCGCCTCTTCCTCCAGCCCAAAACGGCCCTGCCGGTCCTCCGGCTCCGCCTTCGCCCCGGCGAAAACAGCCTGAAGGCCGCGGGGCAGCTGGTGGATCTCTTTACGGGGCTGGTGGACGGGAATGCGCCGCAGGACGGCGAATAATATATTTGCAATCGTTACGAAATGTCATTGCAATTTTTCGACAAATCGGGTATAATAAATTGTTGAGAAGAAATGACGCCGAAAGGAGGAAAAACATTTGGCGAAAGGAAAATTTGAGGCAGGGAAGCGCCCGGTGAAGGCAGCCGGACACGCCGATCCCTATGCCGTGAAAAATAAGCCCGCGGCCGCAAAGGAGGGCCGGGAATTCAGACTCTGGCCCGTATTGGCCGCGGTTGGCGCCGTGGCCGTGATCGTGGTGGGCATTCTGATTTTATCGAAGACGAATGTGCTCCATTCAGCAGGGACCTCCGAGGCTCTTGCCGCCACGACGACCGTTCCCTCCACCGTGCCCCTGGAGGGCATGCCCAGGGCCGAGTTGGAAAAGCGCTTTGCCGAGCTCGACCAGGTTCTGCACAAGGACCTGACCCTGACCCTGACGCCCAACCCCGTGGAGGCCGGGCACAGCGAGGAGCCCCTGGAGCTGACCCTGTCCCAGGCCGATACCGGCGTGGGCCTGGACCTGCAAAAGCTGAAGTCCGACCTGGACGGCGGCGTGGGCCAGGAGCGGGGCGACAGCTATCTGCTGGACCCGCGGGACTATCTGACCTGGAATGACGAGAGCCTGCAAAAGACTCTGAAGGCCTTTGCCGAGGAATATGGCACCGAATTCGCGCCCGCCTCCGACGAGCTGGGCACGGTGGAGGACAGCGACGCCAACGCCGAGGGCGTGAAGCCCGAGAAGGTCCTGCTGGTCCGCAGCGGCGTGACCGGCCGCGGCTTTACCGCCGAGGACCTCCTTGAGACCGTCCGGGAGGCCTGGCAGCTGGCCCTGATGTCCGAGGAGCCCGAGGCCGCCCTGGAGCCCGTCCGGACCTACGACTTCCAGGTCCCCGAGCCCCTGGACGTGGACCAGCTCTATGAGCGCTACTGCAAGGACGCGGTGGAGCCCCAGCTGGAGAAGTCCACCGGCAAGGTGACAGAGGGCGAGGACGGCTGCGCCTTCGACCGGGAGGCCCTGACCGCCGCGCTGGAAGCGCTGGCCCCCGGCGAGGAGCTCCGGGTCGGCATCTTCACCACCCATCCCCAGCTCTCCGCCAAGGAGCTGCAAAACACCCTGTTCAAGGACGTCATTGCCGAGGCACACACCAGACATACCGCCATCGCCAACCGCACAAACAACCTGAAGCTGGCCTGCAAGGAGATCGACGGCACCATTCTCATGCCCGGCGAGGTCTTCTCCTTCAACAAGACCGTGGGCCAGCGCACCGAGGCGAAGGGCTATAAGGAGGCCATCGCCTACGTATCCGGCGGCGAGTCCAAGCCCGAGGTCGGCGGCGGCATCTGCCAGGTTGCCTCCTCCATCTACTATGCCGTGCTTCAGGCGGACCTGAAGACCGTGGAGCGTCAGCCCCACATGTACAAGGTGGACTATGTGCCCATCGGCATGGACGCCACAGTTTACTGGGGCTCTCTGGATTACAAATTCGAGAACAACAGTCCCTATCCCATCAAGATTTTAGCCTCTGTCTCCGACGGCAAGGTCCACATCAAGCTGCTCGGCACCGAGTGGAAGGACTACACCGTGAAGCTCTCCTCCGAGATTTTGGAGACCACCGAGCCTGAGACCGTGGAGAAGGAGGTCCCCAACGACGGGACCTACAGGAACGGCGAGGTCATCACAACGGCCTACACCGGCTACAAGGTCGCCACCTACCGGACCACCCGCGACAAGAAAACCGACAAGAAGATCGAGACCACCCAGATCGCCATCAGCCGCTACAAGAAGCGCGACAAGGTGATCGCCAAGGTCGTCGGCGGGTCTACAAGCCCGGCAAACCCGACAAATCCCACGCAAAAGCCGACGTCCAAGCCCACGGAGAAGCCGACGAACCCGCCTCCCTCCTCCAGCGAGACGAATCCGCCTCCCTCCTCCAGCGAGACGAATCCGCCTCCTTCCTCCAGCGAGACGAATCCGCCTCCTTCCTCCAGCGAGACCCCGCCTCCCTCCTCCAGCGAGACCCCGCCTCCCTCCTCCAGTGAGACTCCGCCTCCCCCCTCCAGCGAGACCCCGCCTCCCTCCAACGACGAGGGCGGAGAGGAACCGTAACAAATCCCGCTCCGGGCGCGTTTCGCGCCCGGAGCCTTTTTGCACCCCTTTTGCACGGGGTAACGGCTTGACAATTTCTGCGGGTCCCCGTATAATCAGAGCAGAATGCTGCATTCTAAAACAGGAAAGGCGGAATCGCTGTGATCTCAGAAATTCGGGAGGAGCTGTTTCGGCTTCAGGACCTGGGCTATCGGGACTTTCAGAGCAAGCTGATTCCCACGGTGGACCCCCAAAGGATCATCGGCGTGCGTACCCCGGCCCTGCGGGCCCTGGCAAAGGACCTGCTCCGGCAGGGGGAGGCCTCCGCCTTTCTGGAAGCCCTCCCCCATGACTACTTTGACGAAAATCAGCTCCACGCCTTCCTGCTCTGCGAGATGAAGGACTTCTCCGCCTGTCTGGAGGCCGTGGAGCGCTTCCTGCCCTTCGTGGACAACTGGGCCACCTGCGACCAGCTCTCCCCCAAGGTCTTCCGGAAGCACAGACCGGAGCTGCTGGCCCCCGTCCGGCGCTGGATCGACAGCGGCGAGACCTACGCCGTCCGCTTCGGCCTGGGGATGCTGCTGGCCCACTATCTGGACGAGGCCTTTGATCCGCTGTATCTCGAATGGGCAGCGACAGTGCCCTCGGAGGAATACTACGTCCGCATGATGGTTGCCTGGTACTTCGCCACGGCCCTGGCAAAGCAGTGGGACGCGGCCCTCCCCTTCCTGACGGAGCGCCGCCTGGACGGCTGGACCCACAACAAGGCCATCCAGAAGGCCGTCGAGAGTTTCCGGATTAGCCCGGAGCAGAAGGACTGGCTGCGGACCCTGCGGCTCAAAAGCAAATGAACCAACACCCGAAAGCAAAGGAGGAGCCCATGGAAATCACAAATCATCTGCAAATTTATCCCGCCTCGGACCGGCAGATGGAGGCCCTGATCGCCGCCGCCCCGGACCCGGAGCTGCAGAAGGCCTACGGGGAGATGCTGGCCCTCAGCCGGGAGCACCCGGACCGGCGGGACTGGTACGCGGCCTGGAGCATCGAGACCCGGGACGGGACCCCCGTGGGCGACCTCTGCTTCAAGGGCCTCTCGGCGGAGGGCGTCGCGGAGATCGGCTACGGGATCGACGAGGCCTTTCAGGGCCGGGGCTATGCGACGGAGGCCGTCCGGGCCGCCCTGGCCTGGGCCTTCCGGCACCCGGAACTCAAGGCCGTTGAGGCGGAGACGGACCCGGAAAACGCCGCCTCCCAGCGGGTCCTCGCCAAATGCGGCTTCCTGCCCACCGGGACCGTCGGCGAGGAGGGCCCGCGCTTCTGCCTGACCCGGGAGCGCTTTTCGGGAGGGATACGAATGGAGACAAGGCGGCTGATCCTCGATTCGGTCCGGGAGACGGACAAGGAGGACTATTTCCACAACATCTCCCACGACAAACAGGTGCTGGAGACCTTCATCTGCCGGTATGCCGAGACCCTGGAGGACTTCGACTTCTCCGGCTATCCGGGCCGGGAGGATATCCTGGCGATCCGGTTGAAGGAGACCGGGCGGCTCATCGGCATCCTGACCCGCTTTGAGGACCGGGACGGGTGCTGCGAGATCGGCTACGGCGTCGGCTCGGCCCACTGGGGCAAGGGCTATGCCACGGAGGCGGTCCGACGCTATCTCGAATCCCTGTTCTCTGAAAAGGGGTATCAAAAGGTCTATGCCTCTTATTTCACGGGCAACGACGCCTCCCGCCGCGTCATGGAGAAGTGCGGCATGGTCTATGACCATTTCAATGAAAAGGAGCTGCGCTATTTGGGCGTGGAACGGGATCTGAGCTACTACGTCATCGACAGGGAACGCTTTGATACGCCCACCCTCCGGCGCTTCCGACCGGAGGACTACCAGGCCGTCTGCGACTTTCTTGTGGAGCTGAACCGGGAGGACCGGACCCATATCAACTGGAACTGGGCCCGCTTCGAGTGGATGTACGAGCATCCGTACTGCGACAAAAGCCTTCTGGGCTCCATCGGCCTCTGGACCGTCGGGGAGCGGATCGTGGGCGCGGCCATCTATGACATGTACTTCGGCGAGGCCTTCTGTGGGGTGCTGCCGGAATATAGAAACTTGTATCCCGCCGTGCTGGACTACGCCTGGCGGGAGCTCCGGGACGAGAACGGCCTGGGGATCGCCCTCTGCGACGGCTGCGAGGCTGAACGGGCCGCGGCCCTGGCCGCGGGCTTCTCCCCCGCCGAACAGACGGAGACGAACTTGGTCATCGCGCTGGAGAAGCCCTTCCCGATCCGTCTGCCGGAGGGGCTCCGCTTCGCCTCTCCGGACCCCATAGCCGATTGGGAAGCCCTGCAGTGGCTCTTCTGGCGGGGCTTCAACCACGGGGAGGACCGGGCGGAATTCGAGCTGCAGAAGCAGCCTCCCTCCGGCCTCCGGCCCCACTTTGACCCCCGGCTCAACGTCGCGGCGGCGGACGAAAGCGGCGAGCTCGCGGCCCTCTGCGGGATCTGGTATCTGCCCGGCACCGACTACGCCTACGTGGAGCCCGTCTGCACCGTCCCCGGCTGGCGCGGGAAGGGCCTGGGCCGGGCCGTGGTCAGCGAGGCTCTGAACCGGGCAAGATCTCTCGGCGCAAAACGCGCCTACGTGATCTCGGACCAGGCCTTCTACTACAGGCTCGGCTTTGCATTCGACCGGCACTACACCTTTTATTGGAGGAAAGCATGAAAGTTCTGGTCTTGAACGGCAGTCCCATGATCCCGGAGGAGAGCTACGCGGCAATCGTCAACGGCGGCGTATGAATCCGCCTAACCGTCCAGCCCACGCCCCAGGGCGGCCTGACCCCTGGCCGCCGCGCCCCCGCAGCGTCGGTTCCGCCGTAGGGACGAGCCTTGCTCGTCCGGCATTCGGAACGAATGCAATTTACCGCAGGTAAATCCCGTTGATTGACCGGCCGTAATGGATCGCCTGCCGGGCGTTTGCGGGCGCTCTTTGAGCGCTCCCGGCAGCGCAAAGCGGACAAGCACGGCTTGTCCCTACACAGGAATCGGATCGTCTCCGCCCCGTAGGGCGGCCTGACCCCAGGCCGCCGCGCCCGCCTCCGTCCCCCCGCCGTAGGGGCCGGCGTCCCCGACGGCCCGCAGGTCTCAGAGACCGACAGCTTCGGGGCGTCGAGGACGCCGCCCCCTACGCGCCATAACGTCCCATCCCGCCGCGCTGCCCCCCCTCCGTAGGGCGGCCTGACCCCAGGCCGCCGCGGAAACAAGGAGCCGATATATTTTGCAAAAAATACTTGACAAATGAATTTCGATTTGATACAATCTAATTGTAAAAAATCAAGCCACGAAGGAGGACGCAAAACATGTCACTTTACGAGCTTTCCGTCAAGACCCGCAAGGGCGAGGACTTCGCCCTCTCCCAGCTGCAGGGCAAGGTCCTGCTCATCGTCAACACCGCCACCGGCTGCGGCTTCACTCCCCAGTATGAGGCCCTGGAGCGGCTCTACGAGGCCTACCACGAGCAGGGTCTCGAGGTTCTGGACTTCCCCTGCAACCAGTTCGGCCACCAGGCCCCCGGCGAGGACGAGGAGATCCACGCCTTCTGCACCGGCAAATACAAGACCCAGTTCGATCAGTTCAAGAAGCTCGACGTCAACGGCGAGACCGCGGATCCCCTCTTCGTCTGGCTGAAGACCGAGGCCCCCGCCGACGAGCCCGTCACCAGCCTCAAGGCCAAGGCCGCCATGGCCACCATCGGCAAGATCAGCACCACCTGCAAGGCGCCCAACGACATCAAGTGGAACTTCACCAAATTCCTGGTGGACCGGAACGGCAAGGTGGTCCGCCGCATCTCCCCCATCGCCGACCCCATGGAGCTGGAGGAGACCATCAAGTCCCTGCTGTAAACGAACACAAAAACAAACGAGGAGGATATTACTATGGCGATCCATGAAATCACTTCCGCCGACTTCGAGGAAGTCGTGCTCAAATCCGAAAAGCCCGTCCTGGTGGACTTCAACGCCACCTGGTGCGGCCCCTGCCGTATGCTCAAGCCCACTCTGGACGCCATCGCCGCCGAGCGCAGCGACGTGACCGTCGTCGGCGTGGACATCGACGAGAACATGGAGCTGGCCGAGGAGTACGAGGTCTTCTCCATCCCCTGCCTGGTCCTCTTCAAGGACGGCGCCGAGGCCGACCGCAGCGTAGGCCTGGTACCCAAGGAGTCCGTGCTCGCGATGCTCGATTGAAGGATTTGCTGACGCAAATCCTTCCTGTGTGAACGGAGTGAACAGTATGTTTGACATTGTTATCGTCGGCGCCGGTCCTGCCGGGCTGACTGCCGCCATTTACGGGCGGCGGGCGGCCAAATCCGTGCTGGTGCTGGAGGCCCGGGCCTGGGGCGGGCAGATCATCAACACCCCGGACATTGAGAACTATCCCGCGGCGGCCCACATCTCCGGGGCCGACTTCGCCAACCAGCTCTATGAGCAGGCCGTCGGCCTGGGGGCCGAGCTGAAGCTGGAGAAGGTCGTGGGCGTGGAGGACCGGGGCGAGACCAAGCTAATCCGCACGACCCAGGCCGAATACGAGGCCGGGACCGTGATCCTCGCCACGGGCTCCGAGAACCGGAAGTTAGGCGTGGAGCGCGAGGCCGAGCTCACGGGCAAGGGCGTGTCCTACTGCGCCACCTGCGACGGCAACTTCTTCCGCCGCCGGGACGTGGCCGTGGTCGGCGGCGGCAACACCGCCCTGGAGGACGCCCTCTATCTGGCCGAGCTGGCAAACAAGGTCTATCTGATCCATCGCCGGGACGCCTTCCGGGGCGAGGAGGCCAACGCGGCCCGGCTCCGGGAGAAGGAGAACGTGGAGTTCGTGCTGAACTCCACCGTCACCGCCCTGCTGGGCGAGAAGCGCCTGAGCGGTGTGGAGGTGGCGGATAAGCGCAGCGGCGAGAAGCGGGTCCTGGAGGTCAAGGGCCTCTTCGTGGCCGTGGGCCGGGTGCCGGAGAACGAGTGCTTCCGGGAGCTGATCGAGGTGGACGGCTCCGGCTGCGCCGTGGCCGGCGAGAGCTGCCGCACCAAGGTCCCCGGCGTCTTCGTCGCCGGCGACATCCGCACCAAGGAGGTCCGCCAGCTCGTCACCGCCGCCGCCGACGGCGCCGTCGCCGCCACGGCAGCCATCAACTACCTGAACGGCTGATCCGTAGGGGCGGCCATCGGCCGCCCGCCCACGGAACCAGCCCCCAGTTTCCCCCGCCGTAGGGAGGCATCCCCTGATGCCTCCGCCGCTGCCGCGCAGCGGCGTCATTGCCTTCGGCAATGACAGGAGCGATGTAGGCATTGCTCCCTACGAAAAATCCCGCAAACGGAGCGGCTTCCTTCCGAAGCCGCTCCGTTTGCGGGTATCTGTTTATTTCCTGTGTAGGGACGGCACTCTGCCGTCCGCTTCGCCGCAGGGGAACAATCGCCCGCCGGGCGATCTGACGTGGGGGCCCGAATCACGAAACCGAATTTGCCTCTGGCAAATTGCATTCGTTCCGAATGCCGGACGAGCAGGGCTCGTCCCTACGGCGGGACCGACGCTGCGGGGGCGCGGCGGCCAGGGGTCAGGCCGCCCTGGGGCGTGGGCT
>CAMVKI010000011.1 GCA_947168005.1 uncultured Clostridia bacterium | reverse complement strand
AGGGCTGAACGGGGGCGGCAGAAAGGCGGTCGTCATCGTCGTCGTCATCGTCGTCGTCATCGCCGTCATCGTCCGGATCGTCGTCATCGTCCGGGTCGTCGTCCGGATCGTCGTCATCGTCCGGGTCGTCGTCGTCCAGGTTGTCGTCCGGGTCGTCGTCGTCCGGGTCGTCGTCGTCCGGGTCGTCGTCATCCGAATCGTCGTCGTCCAGGTCGTCATCCGGATCATCGTCGTCCAGATCGTCGTCATCCGGATCGTCATCGTCGTCGGCAGGCGTGCCGCTTGCCTCAATGGGCTCTGTCTCCACCTTGCGGATCTCTCCGCTCACGGCATCCACGTCGTACTCAAATTCCTTCCCCTGGGCCTCAAACTCCACCTCGTAGATCAGGCTTCCGCCCTCATATTCCAGCTCGGATCTCAGCCTTGCGGCCTCGGCCCGGCTGACCCCGGCGTGGAGCAGGGCGATCTCCTCCGCGGCTTCCCGGCCAATATAGGCCTTCTCGCTGGATTGGCCGGAGGCGCGGACCCCCGCAATGGCGTGGCGCTCCAAAAGCAGGGACAGCTCGTGGATGGAGAGGGCCGACAGCCCCTTGATATCGTATCGCGGGTTCGCCGCGGCCAGGCGTGCGATCAACAGGGCCTTGCCCGGGGAAATGCCGTACTCCTCCGCGGCGGCGGAGTCGCCGCCGGACTCCAGGACCTGGCTGAGGACGGAGCAGTCGAAGCCGCTGCTTTGCAGGTAGTCTCTGGCGTCCGCGCTCAGGCTGTCCCGCAGCCGCAGACCGCGGCCCTCGTCGGCGCTGTCAACCGTGATCAGCACGGAATTCGCCAGCTCGCTCAGATAGCCCTGCCGCAGCATCGCGCCCACGATGGCGTTCAGCGCCACCTTCACGTCGGTCCCGGCCAGGTCCATATCCGCCAGAACCTTTGCGCCGTCGTCGTTCTTTGCTTCCGCGGAGATGACCCTGTCGCTCCGGTCCAGCAGGAGGGCGATGCTCGGGTTCACGTCGATCATGATCCGGGCCGCGGGGTCCGGGTCGCGGGCGGAGATCAGCTTCGCTCCGAAGCCCAGCCCCAGCACCAGCAGCAGGGCGGCGGCCAGGGCTCCGAAGGCCCCCCAGGGGGTCTTTTTCTTTTCGGGCTTCCGTTCCGTATTCATGGCAGTATCTCCTTTCTTCGTTTCGCCTGTCTCGGAGAGAAGAGCAGATTTGAGATCCGGGGTCACGGCGCGAAACGCCGCTGCGATTTTCTGCTCCGTGGGATCATGCTTCATATCGTTTCATTCCTTTCCGCAATCACGTTTCTGAGCTTCTTCATAGCTCTGGCATATTTGGAGAGAACGGTTGCAAGGGGGAGCTTCAGGAAGGCGGCGATCTCTCTGTGCTTCCAGCCGGTCAAGGCGTGGAGCACGACGATCTGCTGTTCCTCCTCCTTCAGGACCTGCAGCCACTCCGCGGCCTGGAGATTGTCCGGCACGTCTTCCACCCGCAGCAGATGCTCCCAGGCCTCCTCGGAGAGCTCCGTCTGCCGGTTTCGCTCCTTCAGACGGTCGAGACAGAGATTTCGCGTGATCGTCATCAGGTAGGCCATGGGCTTGCCCATGGAACGGTAGCTTCCGGCAGCCTCGTACAGCCGCAGATAGCAGTCGTGCAGAACATCCTCGGCGTCGAAGGAATGCTTCAGCAGCGTCAGCGCATAGGCGTAAACCGCGCTGCTGGTCATGTCGTAAATGGGCCCCATGGCCGCGGTCTCTCCCTGCGCCAAACGCGCGATCAACGATTCAAGCCTCGCGTCGGAGGGATCCATCTCCTGCGGGGCGGCTGTATGGATCGTTTGCATGCTTTCATCTCCCTTCACCCAGATAACGCCGGACGCGGCGCTTTTATTGCGTCGAAATGAAAAAAAACATGGAAAAACTCCAAAAAGGCTTCGGAAGCTGTTCCACCCTTCCATCCGGTATTCTATTCCGGAATAACAAAAGATGCAAGATCGGGATTTGATACTGAACTCCCATAAAAACCTTTCATCTGTTCCGGCGGGAATTGTGCCATACTGCGTTGTCGTCCTGGATGGGCGCCAGCCCATCTGCGTCCTCCGCCTTGTCTGGTGCAATTCCCACTCGGAACATTTTTCAATCTTTTTATGGGAGTTCAGTATGAGAACGAAAAAAGCAAGGTACAAAATGCAAAATAAGAGCAAGGGCAGGCCGGACGGCCTGCCCGTAATTCTTAATTTTTACTTATTACCTGCGGCTCCGTCGGCCTGCCTGTGGCGCACACTGTGCGCCGCTACAGGGGGTGGGCGGCTCCGCCTTCGTCAGATGATCCCGTGCTGGGGGGCGTCATTGGCGAGCTGGGCGTCGTTCTGGGCCGGGACCTTGCCATAGTTGGCAAGGTCTACGTGGTTGCGGTCACCCGGATGGGTTTTGCGCACCGCGTTGAAGCGGTCCACCAGGATCTGTGCCCGGGCCTTTGCCACGTTGTCGCCGTTTTCAGCCACGATGGCCAGGGCGTCCAGGGCCAGCTTCACCGATTCCTGCCGCTGGCGATTGCCGGAGGCGGCCTTTTTGCCCTTGACGTATTTGGGCATACCTCATTCCTCCTTTGCGCACAGGAAAAAGCCGCCATGTGCTCCCTGTGTCTGTGTATCATTTGGGGCGGCAGCCCCTATTCGACGCGGATTGCGTAGTTGGGTCTCTCCGGCAAATACTTCACCCGTACCTGGGTGCCCTCATGGAGGTCGTAATCCCAGGCTTTTTTACCGATTTTGACGTCAAAGCTCTTGCCGCTGGCCAACTGGGCCTCCACGGTCTGACCGTTCATCCCCCGGTATGTGACGTAATAGGTGTAGCTGACGGAAACGCCGCCGCCGGGGTCGGAGCTGACGTTCTCCTTCACCCGGGACACCACCGCGTTTGCCTCGATCCCATTCTGAATGATCTCTCCGTTGATCCTCCTGTTGCGGATCATCAGGACGACAATCACCAAAAAGATAACGGCGGCGCCGATCAAAGTATACTGCATAACCAGTCCCTCCTCATACAGCGGCGTGATGGATTCTTGTGCCCATTGTACCATCAGATGCGGCCAGTGTCAATTGTTCCCCGGTTTGTGAAGCAGCATTTCCTCTGAAAAATATTGCCAATACAGTCGGCGTATGGTATAATGAAAATGCCGTATATTACACAATAAATATACAGCCGCCTGACGCGCCGGGACCGGAGAGCATTCCCGGAAATAGAGGGTTCGTCCCGGTTATGGGGCTCCGAAAGGTGGCTGCCCAGGTTCGACAGATACGAATGAATATGACTTCAAGGAGGAACTGATACCATGCCGGAGCTTTCTTTGCAAGAGCTCTCTCAGCAGCTCAGGGAGGCGGAGAACCCCTCTCCCACCCACATCGAGCTGATTCAGGCCATCGAAGCCCTGCACCAGGCAACCCTGCCCTTCCGCCGGTTTCGGGGTCGGAAGAAGCTCCCCACCGTCAGCGCCCGGAACAAGACCCAGCTCATGGAGCTGCATCAGCAGATCGGCTCCAAGGCGGAGGCCCTGCTGGAAGGCGAGGACAGTCCGGAGCTGAAGGAGCTGGTGAAAAAAATCGCCGCCCTGTCCTCTCAGAATTACAACGCCCTGCTGCAGTACAACCCCGCTGTCCCCAGGACTCTGGACAGTCTGGAGGAGGAGAGCCGCACCCTGGTGCTCCATGTGGGGCGGAACGAAATCGGGCAGGCCCAGAACCTGGGCGCGGCCCTCTCCGAGCGGATGCCTCTGGCCCTGTACAACGACCAGGGGAAGAAAATCAACGGCGTATTCACCAAGAAGAAAATCTTCCAGGTTCAGGAGCCCTTCCGGAAGGCGCTGGACGACGCTCTGGCCACCAACGAGCTGCAAAACGACGGAATTGCCAAGATCGCTTTTCAGTATCTCCGGGAAAACATCGGCAAGCCCCTGAGACTGCGGCATCCCGTGACCAAGGAGCCGGTACAGCTAACGGAGGATCCGGCGGCGAACATCCGTGAGTTTCTGCGTATGTGCTCCAGCAGCGGCAAGAACGGCAGACGAATGAATAACCTCTACCTCCATGACGGCATCACCCAGTTTCTGCCTCCCGAGCTGGCGGCAAAATTCCGGCCGGAGATGTGCTTTCCCCTGACGGACCGGCTGGAGAAGATCCTCCACCCCATCGACATGAACCTGGCCGGGGCGAAGATCCCCGAGGGAGCCCGGCTGGACAACCGCAACGCCGCCATGAGTACCGTGGCGGATCTGCTGGGGATGCCCCGGGTCGTGGCCCGGTCCCGGCCCATGAAGATCGTGGATGAAACCGGAAGAGAAATCGAGGGCACCTTCATGGAGCTGGCCCGGGGGCTGGACGTGAAGAATCTGAGCAGTCAGGCTGCGGGCATCGACGACTTCGCCCTGGAGAATACCACGGGCGTGGGCTTCCGGAGCATCGCCAATCTGCAGGTGCTGGACTATATCTGCGGCAACATAGACCGCCACGCGGCCAATATGGCCTACCAGTTTGACCCGTATTTCAAATTCTACGGCGTCCAGGGCTTTGACAACGACTGCGCCTTCGGAACCCTCACCCTGAAAAGCGGCGAGGGCAAGAATCGGCTGGTGGGCGTGAAGAACATGCGGGCCATTCCCGCCTCCACCTACGTCCGGGTCATGCAGCTCACGCCGGCCACCTTGAAGTACGCCCTGCGGGGCTACGGCCTGTCCGAGGAGGAGCTGAACGCCGCCGGAACGCGTCTGCGGACCCTGCAGGAGGATCTGCGGAACGAAAAACAATACTATGAGCAGTTCGACCGTGAGCACCGGCAGCAGCGGGGCTCCCTTCAGCCTGGCCATACCCGGATCCTCCAGGATTACGAATGGCGGAACTACGCAATGGAGGATTTTTGCGCGGAGGAAAATCACACTTACACAAGAAACACCTTCGCCCTGGCCCACCTAAAGGTGGTGAACATGGGCCGGATGTGGCAGAACCAGGAGCAGGAGTTCAAGGACCTCTCCAGAACCGTGGCCGCGGGCATGCACAACCGGGCCTACCGGTCCACCGCCGCCCGGGAACAGAAAAAGGCGACCCGGCTGAAGGACCTTCTCAGCAAGCGGACCTGGCTGGGGTTCAGCTCGGACAATTATCGGAGCATGCAGACCGCGGTCAAGAATTATCTGGAGGCCGAGACGCGGCTCGCGGAACGGCTGAAGGCCGCCAACACGGAGGAGGCAAAGCGCAGCTCCACCTACCAGGGAGCCCGGGACGCCGTGGTGACCCAGGAGGATCTGGCGCGTCTGCAGCAGCTCTCGGTGCGGATGAAGAACGCCGCCCAGACCTATCTGAACGGCAAGCTGGTGAACGGGCAGGTTCCTGCAGATGCCAGCGATTATACGAAGCAGCGGATCCAGGCCGCCCGGCTGATCCTGGACTACGGCGCCCAGGGAGAAGAAATCCGCCCCGAGGAGATCCGGAAGGCCGAAGCCAACGAGGCGGAGGCGAATCGGCAGATCGCCCGGCGCAAGGACATCCAGGCAGACGAGATTCCGAAGACGCCGGAGATTCCCGGTATCCCCCGGCAGGGCGTCGGCATGGGCTGATACTGAACTCCCATAAAAACCTTTAATCTGTTCTGGCGGGAATTGTGCCATACTGCGTTGTTGTCCTTGATGGGCGCCAGCCCATCTGCGTCCTCCGCCTTGTCTGGCGCAATTCCCGCACGGAACATTTTTCAATCTTTTTATGGGAGTTCAGTATGACAGGTCCGGAGAACCGCCGCGGAGCGCCGCCCCGGCGCCCCCGAGGGACAGGACCTTGTCCCGCCGTCCCCGCGGCGTGAATTTGCTGCAAAAACCCTTTCTCTACACATAAAACCATACATAAAACCTGGATTTCTGTAATGGTTTTGTACGTTGGATGTGTTATATTGACCTCAGAACCCATCATTGAGACGATTGTCATCAAAAAGGAGGCCTTTTTATGCCGCTGACTTACCGTCTGGACAAGCCGAACGCCAAGACCGAGGCGGAACGGGACGCCGCGGAGTCCCGGGTCCAGTCCCGGGAGCTGCGGAAGCAGGCCGGCCAGGAGGGCCTGGGGATCAAGAACCCCTGACGGGGCGCGGCCCGTGGGAGCCCTTCTCCCGATTTGTCTGCTCACAGGCCTCCTCCACCCTGCGATCTGCCATCACAGACTATATAATAGAGGACTGAGAATATGCCCAAACAACTTCCCAAGTTCCCCACCCGGGCGGAGCGCCTTGCGTTGGTGGAACAGCTTAAGAACGCCGGAGCCCAGGGCTCTGCCCTTACAAATCTTGAGTATTACCAGAACTATCTGCGGGAGCTGCAGGCCCTTAACCAATTGATGGACCAGTACTCCGAAATTGATCCCCAGTTCGGCCTGCCGCCTGAGCTGGACGAGGCCGGAAAGCTGGTCCTTCTGGAGGCCATGCAGAAAACCGCCCTTGTGGGAGAGCGCTTTCTGGCGGACGTCCAGAGCCGGAACGTCCCATTGAACACCGGGGTTCCCCGGCTGGTGGGGCAGCTCCAGGGGATGCTGGCCCAGGACTTCGATACCCTGCGGCTCTATGACCCCAAGGACCATCCCATGTCCTTCCCGGAGCTGCAGCAGCTTGCCCGGACCCAGGTGGTGGACCTGCGGGGCAAGGAGATCGGCATCATGACCAACAAGCTCTCCGCCCGGATCCCCATGACGGTGGTGGACCTGCAGGGCAACCGCCGTCCCGGGGTCTTCACCAAGGCCTCCTATGTGGACCTGAAGTCCAAGTTTGAGACCATGCTGCGGAAGGCGGCCGCCTACTATGACGAGGCCGCCTTCCGCAACAACCTGGGCCCCTACAAGAGAGCGCTTTTTAACGCCAATACCTTCCCCGACGCCGCTGCCCCGGGGGATATCAGCGACCAGCAGGTGATTGACACCATGAAGGGTCGGATTCTGAACGCGGTGGAAAACTATCGGGCGCGGCTGATTCAACAGGGAGAGCAAATCAACGGAAAGGATCCCCGGACCGCCCCGACGGAGCAGTTGATTCTGGGCTTAACCAGCGTCTACGTCCAATCCGTCAATCTCAAGCTGCAGCTCTCCGTGGCGAATGGCAACCTGGCAAGCCTCCGGGGCCAGAAGGTCTCCCAGCAGAAGATTGCCCAGGCCCAGGCCAGGGTGGAGAAGCTGACCCAGCAGCTTGACGCAGCCAACGACACTCTGGAGCGCCTGGGGCTGACCCTCAGCACCCTGCCGGAGGAGGTTTCCGACAAGCTTAAGGAGGGCTTAGAGAGCACTGCCTACGACCTGACAAACCGGGTGAACGTCCGGGAGTTGGAGCTGACTGAGGGACAGCGCTACGACCACCGAAACAGCGCCATGAGCGCCGTGGCGGGGCTGATGGGCATGAACAAGCTGATTGCCCGCTCCGAGAACATGAAGTTTCTGGACGAGGACGGAAACGAGGTGGAGGGCACCTTCATGGAGTTCGCCGACGGGCTGGATCTCCACGGAAAGGATGGCCTGAAGGAGTTCAACAAGGTGGCCGACGATCCCTTCGCCCCGCCCTGCAAGGCCCTGCCCAGAATCGCGGATCTCCAGGCCTTCGACTACCTCTGCGGCAACGTGGACCGACACGGGGGAAATATGTCCTACAAGGTGGACGAGAACGGCAAGTTCGTGGACATCGTGGCCTTTGACAACGATACCTCTTTCGGCACCCTGCCCATCGACCCCAAGACCGGCCGCTTCCGTCAGGCAGGGATTCAGGATTTGAAGCTCATCTCCAAGCCCATGTCCCGGAAGCTCATGAGCCTCACCCCGGAGATGCTGAAATTCTCCCTCCGGGGCCGGGGGCTTACGGACCCGGAGATTCAGGCCTCCTGTGATCGGCTGGCGGAGCTGCAGCAGGCCATTCGGAACGGCATACCGGCCAAGACCATCAACGATATCAAGTCCGCCGGGCCCAGGCTCTGCGTCATGGAGACGGAGGACCTGGAAAAGATTCACATCAACGACATCCCCGACACCACCTACGCTCTGTTCCACAACGTCCGGGTCCAGCTCCACAACCGGATGCAGGAGGCCCGGAAGGCGGGCATCCAATTTGAGCACGGCGCTCTGGCCAGGGAGGGGCAGGACAGGAAGCCTCAGCTGACGGAGGTCAGCACCACGGAGCGGAGGCTCGCCGCTGCCGCCGGCATCGCGGAGTCCATGTCGGACATGGACCGGATGCTGGAAAACCGGGTCACCGGCTTCCGGGTCTCCGGACTCAGCAAGTTCCTCCACAGCTCCGGCAATTGGCGGGATATGATCAAGGCAGTGAAAAACGCCTCCAAGACCGCCAACGCCCTTCGCCGGGCCATCGGCCCCGACAAGGAGGGCCTGCGCCGGGACGACCCCAAGGTCCGGAAAGAACTGAAAAAGGCGGACGAGGCCATGAAGAAGGCCTGGGACGCCAACGAAGCCTATTTGCGAAAGAAAATGCGGGAAAAGCGGGTTGACACTCCGGAGGCCCTGGCAGGCCGGGGCAAGCACGCCTACGAGCAGAACCGCATGGACTATGCCCTGCGGCTCCGGAAGAGTCTGCAGGCCTACAAGGAGCTGAAGGAGCCGGACAAGGCCCAGCAGCAGGCCGGCGCGGCGGCGGAAAACCCTGTCAGAAAGCAGCAGGAGGCCGCCCAGCAGCTTCTGGACTTCGCCAACAAGCGCAAGGCCCTGCAGGGCCAGCCTCAGGTCGGCCCCTGATCCTGAAAAAAGGCGAGCGCGCAAAAGCGGTTCCCGCCGTCTTCGGCGGGAACCGCTCAGAAATCACTTCACGCTTATTGTCCCCTCTCCGGGGTTATGCGGATTTGGTTATGCCCGCCGTCATCCTCGTAGACCTCCAGGCTGTAGCGGTATTCCTGCTCCCCGTCCCGGATGACGAAGCTGGTGGTGCCGTAATCGTTGGCCTGGACCAGAACCATGCTGTCCGGCCCGGTGCTCTCGATGGAGACCGCGGCGATGCCGCCCTCCTCCATCTCAACGACGGCCTTCTCCGTCAGAACGGCGTCGTCCGGCAGAAAAGTGGTGGCGGTCAGTTCAACACCCGGCCGGATCAGGAAAGCCACGACGACCACCAGCAGCGGGACAAAGAAGCCGATGAGCTTTTGCCAGCGGTTCTCTGTGAAGCGGTAAAGGTAGATCAGCACCTGGGCAAGGCAGAACAGGGCAGTCACAATCAGATAGGGGAAGTGCCTGGAGGCGTAGACGAAGGCGTTCACGGAGTCGCTGGTCAGGGCCAGCAGAATCGGCGCCAGGATCAGCAGACTGAGCCAGTTTTTCTTTCTGATGTACCAGCCCACGTAGGCCATGGGGAAGGTCAGCAGGGTCCAAACAATCCATAATTTGTAATACCCGAGGATGCCCCATCCCAGCTCTGAAAAGGGCACCTGAATCAGATAGATCAGCGGCTGACTGACGACGAAGAACACAAAGGTCTTCAGAGCGGATTCCAGAGGCTTTTTGCAGTTTGCCATGATGATCACGGCAAAGAAAATCCAGGCCTCAAAGGTTTCGCCCATGCGGGCGAAGGACGTGCAGTGAAAAATCGGCACCAGAAGAAATACCGCGGAGAGCACCGCCGTGGCCACGGCATAGAGGATCACGACCGGCCAGCTCATCGGCAATCCGCCGTATATTTTCTCCGTGAAGCGTCTCAGTCCCCGCTTGTTGTCTTTTTCCATATATGATTTCCTCCCCATTATTCAGACTTGCGGCGTCCCTTCCGGCCGCAGGATATACTCCAGGAGCGCAGACCGGTCCTCGTGCTCGCTCACAGTGCTGTAGCTCCGGATGACGCAGGCCGCGGCGGGCTCCCCCTTGCCCAGGATGAAGGGAAGCACGGATTCATCCTCCAGGAAGCCCTCCAGATCGTTTCCGTATTCGAAGCCCTCGGGGTTCATCCCGTTCCACAGCTCCTCGTCCACCGACTGGCCCGACGCGCCGGGCTAAGATGAACCGCGCGGACGGCGGCGGAGGGGGTCTGAACGGCCCCGGGCCCGCCGCGAACGCCGAGAAGATTATACTGAAGCCCCAATGATTTGTCAACCGTCTTTTGGCGGGGCAGCTCCTTGCCGCCCGGCATGAAAAGAGCAGGGTCCCCGCCGGATCGGGGCCTTGATCCATAAACGAAACCTACAACAAAGAGAGGAGAAACCCTTATGATCAGTCTGAACGAGTTAAAACAAATCCGCCGCGAGATGCCCGACCTTTTTCGGGAGCATATCGGCGCCCTGACTGCCTATCTGGATTATTTCGACCGGGACGCCGACTTCGTCGGCCTGGATGAGCCGGGCGCTCTGAGCGAAGCGGACGTCGATCAGTTCCATGCGCTGACGAACGCCCTGAACGCTCTGTACGACCCCAAAAAATCCGATGAGGAGCTGGGCCAGGCCCTGCAGACGCTGAAGCAGCTTCCCGCCTTTTTGCAGAAAAAGGCCTTCCCCGATGAGGAGCATTCCCCCAGCATCCTGGAGCGGATGCAGCAGCGGGAAAGAAGCAATCCCCTCTGTCATGAGGGCGGTCTGAGCGCTCAGCTGGCCCATGCGGTTCGTTATCTGGAGCTGGATCTGAGCCCGGAGCTGAGCGTAAAAAAGCTGGGCACCCACCGGAGGGGCTGGGCCTTCCCCGCCCTGAAGGAGCTTCCGACCCGGAAAGACGCCATCCAGAACTCCTGGGCCGGGCGCTTCTACCAGCTTACCAAGCCCACCGGCAAGACCAACACCGCCAAGGACGTCTCCGTCTATGAGCACAAATGCTCCGACAACACCTGGCGGCGTCTGGCGGCGGCAGAAAGAATGGTCGCCGGGAAATCAAACAGTCTGGTCAAGAAGGATGAAACGCTGGAAGATTATGCCGCGGACATGCGGAAAAGCTCCCTTGCCGTCATGACCATGCGCAACGAGTACACGGTGGAGGAGCTGCGGCGGGGCCACATCGCCGACGTGGCCCTGCGTCTGGACCAGACCCGCAGGGATTTCAGCTTCCCCAGCAAGCAGGCCGAGGAGGACGCCAAGCTCCGGGCCAACCACGTTTTGAGCAAAATGCAGCAGATGCAGGGCAAGGCCGCCTCCAGCCCGGAATTCACGGCGCTGAAAACCGCCGTGCAGAGGTTCGTGAACGCGACGGGGAACATGGCGCAGCGCAGCGCCGACGTTCTGGTGGCTGTGGAGAATTTCACCAAGGGCCGCAAGAACGTGCAGCGAAGCCCACGGGCTCAGGAATGCGTCAATCTGGCGCTGGACGCCCTGGTTTCCACGGTGCCCAACGCCGTCTCCAATCCCCACGTAACGCCGCTGATGGATCGCTTTGCCGCGGTGCGCTCCAGGAGCAACCGGCTCTCTCTGAAAGATTTCGGGGCCTTCCGCACCAACCCGCAGGATGCGCTGCTGCAGCGCCCCGACGTCGCCCAGGACCCGCTGCAGAAGGCTCTGGTGGAAGCCATGGACCAAACGCACCTGGGAAGGATCGACCCGGCCCACCACAAGCGCATGTCGGAGCTGCTCCGGGACAGGGCAGACGAACTGGGACCCCTGCCTGAGTTTTTGCAGGGGAATGATCGGTTCAAGCGGGACGTGTCCGCGCTGCTGCTGGAGGAGCTTCTGGACCATCCCGAAAAGATCGCCTCTTACAACGACATGAACACGCTGGAGCTGGACCAGATCGTCCAAAAAAGAGGCCACCAGATGCTGAATGACACGCAGAATAAGACCTTGAAGAATGCGTTCCTCTGAGCCATCCCCGCGAAACGAGAAAAGCATCAGGAGGCTGAACGCAAAAAACTCCGACGAAAATCGCAAGATTCTCGTCGGAGTTCAGTATCAGAGGGTTTGCGCCGGGCCGCTGCCCTGCACCGGCTGGAGGAGCTGCGGTTCCCGTTCTTCCATCCGGCGCTGCTGGGCCGCCTGGGCCTCCCTCAGATTGTTCTGGGCGGTCTGCTGTTCCACGGGCTTGATCTCCACGCCCTGCCGGCCCAGCCGCAGGGCGTCCATGGCCGCGTCGATGCGCCGCTTGGTGTAGTCGCTGGCCCCTTCGGGGTATTGCACCGGCTCATCCAGGTCTTCCTCCCGGAAGTCAGGCATTTTCCCCCTGAGGTAGGTCAGGGCCTTGTCCCGGAGCCGCTGCGAGGCGGCCTGCATCCGAAGCAGATCCTCCTCCTTCACCACGGCGTCCAGCTCGTGGTGGTAGCCGGCCAGGCGCTTGTTCTCCTCCTTGTTGGCCTCGGCCAGGCGGCTCTCTATGGCCTGATAGGTGCTGAAATAGCCCTTGGCCGCCCGCTGCAGCTCTTCGTAGTTGCCGGAGGAGAAGCCCCACCAGGTCCTTTTGCTCAGCAGGGTCTGCAGGGCGGCGCCCTTGACCCGCTCCTTGCCGGCCACCGCCGGCTCCGCCCGGTTGTCCATGCCCACGGCAGTGGCGTTTTTCAGATCCCGATAGGCCTTCGTCTGCTCGGCCGCAAATTTCGGCAGGTTGTAGACCGCTTCGTCCACGGTGCTGAAGGTATTGGTCTGCTTGAGATCGAAGCCTCCCAGGGCATCCTTGCGAAGATCGTCGATGGAGGTTTTCTTGAAGTCGTTGTCACTCATGATCCGAAGCGAGGGCTTTTCTCCTTTTCGGGTCTTGTCCCGGCTCCGGGTGATGGCCTGCCTCAGAAAGCCCAGCCGGTGCTCCGCGGCGTTCAGCTCCTCCTCCGAAAGGCCGAAGCCCCGCAGGGCGTACTTCAGGGTGCCGGCATCCAGCGCCATAATCCGCTCGGCAGTCTGCTTTGGCATGGCCTTCATGTTGGAGAGATTGGTCATGTGAAGATAGTTTCGCCCGGTATGGCCCAGTTCCTTCATGTCAATCAGGCCGAAGGCGCCGTCGTTGTCGATGCCCTGCACGCCGATCAGCTTGCCGTTTTTGTCAAACTGATAGAACATGTTTGCAAAATGTCTGTCGTAGTTTCCGCACAGGTAGTCCAGGACCTGGAGATTGGCAATGTCCTTAAAGGCCTTGCCGTCGGTGCCTTTCAAGGCGTCCTTCGGGATATTCGCCGCCTCCGGCGGCAGATTCTCCGGGTCCATGCCCTTGGCCGCCTCCATGAAGGTGCCCTCGATCACGTTGCCGTCCTTGTCAATGATCCGCATGGGCTTGGAGCGGGCCACCACGTTGGGCATCCCCAGCAGGTCGGCCACCGCGCTCATGGCGGCGTTCCGGTTGTCCAGGCGGCCGCCGAAGGGAATCTTTCCGGTCTGGTGGGCAAAGAGCAGGGTGCTGATCATGGGCTCAAAGTTCTTGGCAAGCTCGTTCCAGCTGTCTTCACTGATCGCCTGGATTTGCTGCTTGGCCTCCCGCAGGCCCATCTCCACGCAGGCCTGCAGTATGTCGGGGTCCATGAAGTTGTTGTTCTCCGAGTCTTTGACGACGCAGTTCTGCATCATCGCTGTAAGGTAATCCTCATCCGAGGCATCGGGCCCCAGCTTGTTCGCAAAGGCGGGGACCTGCCGGATAATCTCCATGAAATGGTCCTGCAGCCACCGAATATGGCCGGAGTCCGGCTTCATGGAGAAGAAGGGAAGGCCGGTCATTTTTTGGAAGGCCTCGGTCAGCTGTTTTTTTGGATCGATGGTCTTTTTCCTGGAGAATACGCCGGAAATCCGGTTGCCCTTTGCGTCCAGGAAGGACAGCGGGACGCGCTCCGATTGAGCGCCGCCGAGGGTTTCCTCCCCGCCCAGCAGCACGGAGCCCTGGTGGATGGTCAGCGTGCGGACGTCATCCTCCAAAGAGGCGAGGGTTTTTTGCTCCTTTGCCGGATCGTATTGGAGCAGCGCTTGATAGCTGCCGGCGGAAAGGACGGCGATTTTCTTCACGATGTCCTTCAGAGCCTTGGTCTCCGTCTTGTCCTTCAGAATCTCCTCGGCGGTGTTGCCGATGGCCTTGTGCAGCTCCATCAGACGGGCCTTGTCCTGCGCACGCACCAGGGGCAGCTTTTTCCGGCGCCGGGTCTGCCGGAAATTCGCGGTCTGCGTTTCATAGTTCAGAATGGCCTGCAAAAAAGCGGCATGCTTTTGGGAGACCTGGGCCTGGGCCTGGTACTGCTGGATCAACTGCTGAAGACTTGGTTCGGGCATATTGTTTTCCTCCTTTGTTTGAGTCGGGAGCCCGGAGCCTCTTCCCCGGAATGAAATCAGAAAGCGCCTCCCGCCCTCTGCGTTTCTCTGAGAAAAATATACCACCTGCGGCCCCCAAAAACAATACAAAACTCTCTGTCAACCCGATTTTTTATCAATCACTGTCCAAAGCGGTTTTTTTTCTCAGGAAACACAGTAGGGGGCGGCGTCCCCGACGCCCCGAGCCTGTCTATGTTCTGAAACGGGACGTCGTGGACGCCGTCCCCTACGGCGAATATGAAACGTGTTTCTTTGATTCCTGCAGCGCAAATTTTGAACGGATGGAGAGACGGATTCTTCGGCTCCGCTGCGCTGCGCTCAGAATGACGGGATGGAAAATGCGATTTTTCCGGAGGCGACGAACAAATCGCCGCATGAAAGCGCTTGCAGAAAGCGACCCATTTTGATATAATCATGGACAGATACATTGTCCGTGAGCTGAGAGGAGGCGCCAGGCTTGAAACGATCTAAAAAGCTCCGCCGATGGATCTTGATTTTCGCTTTCCTAATCGTTTTGCTGCTTGTTCTGGGGGCGGCGGCTTATGCGAGTATGTTTGACCATCGGGTGCAGACGCCCGCAGCCCAAAGCTATCACGAGTCACAGTTCGCCGGACTTCATTCCAAAGAAATTCCATTCTGCAATCAGGACGGGACCCCTCTGGCAGGCAGGCTGTATGCGGCCGAAGGAAAGAACGCCGCGGCCCTGGTGGTCGTCGCCCACGGTATGGGCTTTGGTCACAGAGCATATTTGAACGTCATTTCTGCCCTTGCCAATCACGGTTACCTTGTTTTTGCTTATGACGCCACCGGTTACGACGACAGCGCCGGAAGCTCCACAGTTGGAGTCCTGCAGGTCGTTCTGGATTTGGACGCCGCAATCAAGGCCGCCGAAGCGCTCCCGGAGGCTGCCGGTCTGCCTGTCTGTCTCTTTGGGCACAGTATGGGCGGATATGCCGTCTGCGCGGTTCTGCCGGAGCATCCCGAAGTCCGGGCCGTGGCGGCTCTGGCCGGGTTTGACAGCAGCGCCGTGTGGATCCGGGCGCGTTTCGGTCTGCCCGGTGCGCTGCTGATTCCCGGCGCCGCGCTTTGGGAGCGCATTCGCTTCGGTTCCGCGGCGGGGAGGTCTGCGACAGAAGGTATGGAACGTTCTGACGCAAAGCTTTTGATCGTCCACAGCAGCGACGACGATACGGTCCCGATCTCCTGCGGTCTGGAGCGCTATGCGGCACGATTCGGGGCGGATCCTCGTTTCACGTTTTTGCGCCTGGAACGCGGCGGGCACGGCGCAATCTTTGGGGGGACGGTTACGACTGCCTGTTTTACGCTGTTTGATGCGGATTGACAACAATCAGTCAAGCAGGGGACGGCCAGGTTTTCGCAATCATCCCATAAGCTTTTCTTCATCTTGAAGAAACAGACAAGCTGTGAAGCCGTTCGCTTCGTAATTCGGAACTCCCATATTCAAAAAATGCCGAGGACTGCGCAAGCAGTATCCTCGGCATTTTTTTGATTGTTTAAGCGGGCGCGGCGGATGGATTTAGTAGTCCTCCCAGACGCCGTTTGCGCTGCCGTCGGCCCGCCAGATCTTCTGCTGGTCAGGGCCGATGGTCCAGCCCTGCTCCACCTGATTGGAGCTGCCGCTGACCTCCTTGGCCAGGCCGTCTCAGGTCAGGGGCCCCTCGGGGTCCGGGTTGTTCGGAAGCTCGGGCTCGGTGGGCAGCTCCTCGGGGCTGAGCCATTCGCCGTCCTTGGTCATGACCTTGGTTTCGCCCCAGGCCATGGTGCCGGCGTCCTGCTGGGAGCCGTTGCCGTTGTTGTTGATGATGATTTTGATCAGTTCGAGGCCCGCAAACTCGCCGGGCAGGACGGACTTCCAGTAGCCGGCCCAATCGCCCTCGGTCTGGAGCTCGGACACAATGCCGGGCCAGGCGGTGGTGATCTGCCCCTCGCTCAGCTCGTCGGTGGGGGCGTTCCAGGCGTGGACGGCGTAGGCGTCCCAGCCCTGGTAGCCGTCCTCCACGTAGACCGTGGTCTCGCCGAGGGGGGCGCGCTTGGTGTAGCTGAACTCCTCGGTCACGATCACGGCGTCCTCGGCGTCATAGCCCGTCAGCTTCAGGACCACGGTTTCGCCCGGGGCCATGTCCTCGCCGACGGTGATCACGTCGCCGTCGGCGAAGGGGGTCTCGGGACCCTCGCCGAGCTGGTAGGCGGCGTGGTCCACCAGGGGATTGTAGTGCAGGACAAGGTCCAGGGTGTTGTCGAAGCTGCTGGTGCCGGGGGCGGCGAAGATGCTGGGCTCAGAGTCCGGGGCTCCCTTCCAGGTGAAGAAGTAGACGGGATAAGCCTCCGAGGCAATCACGTAGGCGCCGTCGGCGTAGCCCAGGAAGGTCCCCAGGGCCTCGTTGCGCAGCTTGAAGGCGTCGCCGTAGTTCACCGCGGCAAAGATGCCGTTGCCCAGGTTGTTCTGCAGACGGATGCGGTTGCTGTTGAAGCGGAGGTTGTTGTCGCCGAAGCGGAACACCAGGCCGTTGTAGCTGCCGCTGGTGCCCTCGTCCACGGTCCAGACCAGAGCCGGGTCCGGATCGACGACCACCCGGTCCTCCACGGTGATGGGAATGCCGGTGGCAGGGTTGCGGTTGTGGTCCTTGGGCTCGAAGGCGAAGAAGCCGTCCTCCGTTTCCACGGCGATGATGACCTGATCCTCGGCCGCGGGCTTGCGGGTGGTCTGGACGAAGCCGATCCTGCCCTCGCCGGGGTCGGTCTCGCCGCAGCGGAGGCAGACGCCGTCCTCGCCATAGTCATGGCCCAGGGCGTCGATGGGATCGTCGCGGGTTTCGCCGCAGCGCAGGCAGGTGTAGGTATAGGCGCCGTCAGCGGTGCAGCTCGGCTCCAGGGTCTGCTCGCCCTCGTTCCAGTCGTGCCCGAGGGCCGGGATGGCTACGGTCTTGGTGTTGCCGCAGATGGCGCAGGTATAGAGGATGGAGCCGTCTTCGGTGCAGCTGGGCTCGGCGGTGCGGACGCCCTCATCCCACTCGTGCTTGTGGTAGTCGCCGGAGCCGTCCTCCCATTCCTCGTCGGCGTTCATGACCTTGATCTCGCCGGGGTGGATCAGCATGTCGGCGCGCTCGATCTGGTTGTTGCCGCCGCCGCTGCCGTTGTTGACGATGACGTGCATCTCGGCCTCGTTCTCCAGCTCGAAGGGCAGGACGTACTTCCAGTAGCCGGCCCACTTGCCCTCGGTCTGCAGCTCCGCCGCCACGCCGGGCCAGCTGCCGTTGTTGGTGCCGTTGCCGCCCCAGAGGTAGATATAGACCGTGGCGTCGCCCCAGCCGCGGTTGATGCGGACCTGGTCCTCCACGAAGACCATGGTGTCGCCGCGGTAGCCGCGCTTGGTGTAGGCAGCGCTGACCTGGGCGACCTGCTCGCCCGCGTCGTTGAAGCCAGTGACGACCAGGGTGGCGGTGTCGTCGTTTTCCATGCTCTCGCCGATGGTCACGATGGTGCCGTTGACCGCCTCGGCGGGCTCGCCGTCGTTGACGGTGTAGCTGGCGCTGGCTACGCCGCGCATGGAGATGGTGACCTCCAGGGTGTCGGTGATGAACTCGGAGGAGGGAACGGACAGGGTGATCTCGGGCTCGAAGTCCAGGCGGCCCTGGAGCTTGGAGTTGTAGACCACCGCGACCTTGCCGGCGCGGAGGGTGCCGGAGATCTTGCCGCCGGAGACGGTGAAGCTTCCGCCGTAGACCTGATCGGTGTAGCTGCCGTCGGCCATGCTCTGCACGGGGGCGTCCTCCAGCACAATGTCCTCGTTCCGGACGTTGACAATGACAGCGCCCTTGTCGCCGCGCTCGATCATCACGATGTCGTCGGTGCCGGTGGGGTTGCTGAGGTACTCCTCGGCGCTGCCCATCTCGTTGCGGAAGAAGTTCACGGCGACGACCTGGGAATCCATGAAGAAATGGCTGCCCTCGGGGCCGATCTGGTTGTTGCCGTAGGGGCTGGAGGCAGTGGCGTTCATGGGACGGCTGAAGAAGAGGGGCGTGCCCTCCTTCCGGGCCGCCAGGATCGCCCAGGCCTGGATGACCTGCTGCTCGTCCAGCTCGTTGTAGCTGTGGTCGTTGATGTAGTTGTCGTGGGACTCAACCCAGGTGACGGTGCGGTCGGCGCTCGCGCCCTCGGGAACCAGCATGTCGCCCACATAGGCGGCGTTCAGGTTGCCGTGGTGAACCGCGTCGCGCAGACGCCAGCCGTAGAAGGAGAGGGTGGTGTTGAAGTGCTTCTCCTCGCCGTCCTTGGTCAGGAAGGTCTGGGCCTGATAGGCGTGCAGGCGGGAGCTGTCCTCGTCGTTGTAGCCGCTGACCACGTTGGGCACGTCCTGCCAGCGGTGGTTGGGCTCGCCCTCCTGCAGGGCCTCGCCGTACTGGAAGGAGGCGCCGTTCTGCAGCACGGTGGGCCAGAAGTCGGAGGCGAACTGATAGTCCGGGTGGTAGATGGAAACGTCGTCGGGCAGCTCGATCAGCTTGGCCGCGTCGTAGCGGAAGCCGTCCGCGCCGGCCTCCACGCAGGTCTGGAGCCAGCGGAGGATGTACTGCTGGACGTTGGGGTTCTGGGTGTTCCACTCGATGAGGCCGGACAGGGAGTTCTGGGTCTCCTCAAAGCGGTCCCGCTCGGACCAGTTGGTGCCGGTGCTCTTGTGGGTCCAGGGCTTGCTGGGATTGCCCCATTCGCCGGGCTCGCCCCAGTCGATTTCATTGCGGATTTTGCTGGAGATCGCGCTCTCGCTGGCGGTCATGTGGTTCACAACCTGGTCCACGATGACCTTCACGCCGTAGGAATGCGCCACCTCGCACATCTGCCGGAACTCCTCGTCGGTGCCCAGCTGATAGTTGCCGATGACCTCGTACTCGGTGGGCTGGTAGTGGTAGTACCACTTGCCCTGGCCGACGATCTGGAGGCCGCCGTTTTCCCCCGCGATGATGGAGTTGATGGGGGAGGTCTGGACCGCGGAGAAGCCGGCGGCGGCAATCTGCGGAATCATCGCCTTGATGGTGTTGAAGTTCCAGCACCAGGCGTGGAGAATCGCGCCGTCCTCGACGATCTTTGCCAGACCGTACTCGTTCAGACGCTCGTCCGGGGTCTCCGCCTCAGCCAGCGCCTTGTACAGGAAGGTGATGATGTGGGCTCTCGTGCAGGGCTCCTTGGGTCCGAAGGTCGTCTCCGAGGTGCCGCTGGTGATGCCGTTGGCATAGGCCCAGAGCACGGCGTGATAGTAGTACTTGCTTTCGGACACGTCCTCAAAGGGATTTTCGATCTCGACGATCGGCCGGCCGGCGTAGATCCAGAGGAAGGTCACCGCCTCGGCGCGGGTGCATTCCTTTTTGGGGCTGAAGGTGGTCGGCGTGGTGCCGCTGGTGATCTCGGTCGCGTAGGCCCAGAGCACCGCGTTGTAGTAAAACTTGCCTTCCTTCACATCCTCAAAGGGGTTTTCGACCTCGACGGTCGGATGCCCGGCCGCGGCCCAGAGGAAGGTCATGATCTCCCCGCGGGTGCAGATTTTTTTCGGGCTGAAGGTCGTGGGAGAGGTGCCGCTGGTGATTCCGTTCTCAATCGCCCAGTCTACCGCGTCCTTGTAGTACGCGTCTTCCGGCACGTCCTCGAATACCGGCGCGCCCTCCGCCCGGGCGGAGAAGGCCGCCTGCGGCAGCAGGGAGCAGAGCAGGGCGAGGACCAGAAGAATGGAAAACAGTCTCTTTTTCATAGTTTTGCTCCTTTTCAGTCGAATCTTTCAAATTTCTGTCGCTGGGTCTCGGCTGCTGTGTTTTTGCGCTTGTGTTTTTGTTGTCTCCCTCCTACAAAAAACGCTTATTACAATCAAAGCATCTGACAGCGAAAGAAATACGCCTGATGGGCCTCCACCCGCAGCCTGCCGCCGCGGAAGCAGAGCGCTCTGCCGAAGAGGTCCCGGCTTCCCTCCGGTCCGGCCGCGCCGATGGCGGCAAAGGGAATCGCGATCTCGACAGGCTGCGCGTTTACGGACATGACCGCCACAAAGGCCTCATCCCTGCGGAAGCGGGCGATTGCGAGGATCTCATTCTCCGCCCAGAGGAACTTCATGCCGCCCTCCCGCAGGGCGGAATGCTCCGCGCGCAGACGGGCCAGGGTCCGGTAGAGATGGAAGCGCTCCGTCTGCGAAGGCTCCCGGCCCCAGGGCATGGGCCAGCGGCAGCCCTCGTTGGAATCCAGCGTGCCGTCGATCCCGAGCTCGTCTCCGTAGTAGACCGACGGCGCGCCGATCAGCGCGAACTGGAGCATGACCGCGCCCCGGTACTCCTCGGGGTGCACGGCGGGATTGTTGTGCAGGCGGGAGACGTCGTGGCTGTCCAGGAGATTGAACTGATTCTGCCAAAGGGCAAAGGGCAGCTTCGCCAGGTGCTCCAGAATCCGCGCCTTCGCGTCCTCGGCCGTCATCTTGTACGGGACCTGACGCAGAACCGCGTTTCTGACCATGAACAGGTCGCACTCGCCCGCGAACTGGCGCAGAACCCGGGCGCAGCCATAGTAATTCATCGGCGAATCCCAGCAGTCCCCCTGCAAATACTGGGCGCAGTCGCCCCAGTCCTCGGCCAGGATATAGGCCTGCGGGTTCTCCTCGCGGATGCAGCGGCGGATCTCCGGCCAGAGCTCCCGCGCCAGCTGCTGCTCGTTGTTCCGCCCGAAGACGTCGGCCACGTCAAAGCGCCAGCCGTCGATGGACCAGGGCGCCCTGAGCCATTTGCGCAGCACGGCGTCCCGGCCCCGATAGACGAGGTCCCGGAGCTTCTGAGAGCTGTAGTTGAGCACCGGCAGCTCCGCCAGCCCAAACCAGCCCGTGTACTCGTTGGCGTCGCCGCGGAAGAAGTAGAAGCCCCGTTTCTCCGAATCGGGATTGTGATAGGCGCCCTCCTCCTTCGGGAAAAACAGCCCGTCCCGGTTGAACCAGCGGTGGGCCGTCCCGGTGTGATTGATGGAAATATCGAGGATCAGCTTCATGCCGTTGGCGTGGAGGGCCTCCGAGAGGGCAGCCAGCGCCTCGTCGCCGCCGAAATGGGGATCGACGTGAAAATAGTCGATGCAGTCATACTTGTGGACCGTCGGCGCCCGGAAGATGGGATTGAGATAGACCGCCGTGACGCCCAGCTCGCGCAGATAGGGAATCTTCTGCCGCACGCCCTCCAGATCGCCGCCGTAGAAGTCCATGCAGCGTCCCTCGCTGTAGGGCAGGGGCTCCGCGTCCCAGTCCATCCGGATCGGCCCGTGCCCGTCGATGCGGTATTCCCCGGTCCGCACGTCGTTTTCCGGGTTTCCGTTGCAGAAGCGGTCGGGGAAGATCTGATAGAACACCGCATGCTTGACCCATTCCGGCTGCACGTAGTCGGCCAGCAGCACAAAGTCATAGCTGTGGTCCGGGATGTAGGTGGTGATCTCCTTCTGGGTATAGAAATAGACGACCGTATCGCAGACCAGGTAGAAATGGTACTGCATTCGATTTTCAGTGATTGGCAGCTCCGCCGCGTACCAGGCGAGGCCCCGCTCCACCCGGCGACGCTCCGCCTCGATCAGACGCTCCGCCCCGTTTGGCACCGTGCGCAGAAAGACGTGCCGGACCGGCGCGTCGGCATAGAGGCGCAGCCAGACCGTGACCGTTTCAAAGAGCGCGGGACTGGGATTGCTGACAAAGTCCGCGGACCCGTCGCTGTATACGCTTTCCAACCAGGCTTCCTTCATACTGTCACACCCTTCTGACGGTCTGCCGCTCCACGACAGACACGTCCAGTATTTCATTCACCGCGTATTTTTCTTTTTTTCGGATCATCCGGAAGAGGTGCATGGCGGTCAGCCGGGCCTTTTCCTCCAGATCCTGAGAAATCGTCGTGAGCGCCGGCGTCGTAAAGCGGCACAGGCGCAGGTTGTCGAAGCCGATGACCGATATATCCGCCGGGACGTTCAGGCCGCTCAGCTGCAGACCCAGGCTCAGGCCCAGGGCCAGGGTGTCCGACATGGCGGCCACCGCCGTATAGCCCTTGCCGGAGCGGGCGATGGCCTTTCCGATCTCCACGCCCGCCTCGCTCTCCGTCGCGGCCTGGTAAATGTCCTCCTCGGCCAGGCCCAGGGAGCGCTCCCGCAGGGCGTCGCAGAAGCCGCGATAGCGCTGCTGAATGACGCCGGGGCTGTTGACGTCCGGCCCGACGAAGGCGATCCGCCGATGCCCCCGCTCCAGGAGACAGCGGGCGGAGAGGAAGCCCCCCCTGTAGTCGTTGATGCCGATGTTGGCGATGGGGACGTCCGAGGCGTAGGTATCCATATAGACGCTGGGGGTGCTCCCCAGCAGGGCTTCAATCTCCTCCACCTCGTCGGGGTAGGCGCTCAGAAACAGAACGCCGTCCACGTTCCAGCTGTTCACAAGCTGGACGATCTCCCGGCAGCGATCCACGCAGCGCACCATCAGGTAGTAGCCCTCCCGCCGGACGGCCTGCTCCAGCAGCGAAAGCATGTGGATGGTATAGGGATCCATAGCCTGATTGTCCCCCATGTTGGGCACCACCAGCCCGATGATCCGGCTCTCCTTGGAGGCCAGACTTCTGGCTGTGGCGTTGGGGGAGTAGTTCATCTCCCGGATGATTTTCTGCACCCGGTCAATGGTCTCCTGGGAGACCTTGTGATAGTTTCCGTTTATGACGTTGGAGACCGTGGCGGTGCTGACGCCCGCCTTGCTCGCAATCGTTTTCAGATTCATAGAATGCACTGCCTTTCCGCGCAGGAATTCGGCCTTTGATTAATTTGGAGCCTGTTTGTCTGCCTCAAATCACTTTATACGGCATCCAGCGGAGGCGGTCGCCGGAGACCAGGGTGTACTCGATGGAGCGGAAATTGCCCTCGATGCTGTTGTGGAAGCGGGCCTCCCCGTGGCTGTGGGCGTAGAGGACCTGGTGGGCCCCGTACTCCTCGGCCAGGTCCGTAAAGGGGCTGCGCTTCTCCAGGATCGAGGTGGGCGGGTAGTGGAGGAACATCAGAAAGCGGTTGTGGCCCTCAGCCCTGGCGGCCTCAAAGGAGGCCCGAAGCCGGACCAGCTCCCGCTGGACAATCTTCTCCGCCCTGGCCTCATTTTCCTCGTCCCAGCCCAGGATCCGGCCCTTCCGGTCCAGATAGAAGGGGCCCTCGAAGCAGAAGCCCTTGCTGCCCACCAGGGCGTAGTCCCCGTAGGTATAGAAGTTCCCCTGCAAAAAGTGCAGTCTCCCGGCATAGAGGGCGTTGAGCTTCTCCGTCTTTCCCGCGTCCCAGAACATGTCGTGGTTGCCCCGGAGGAGGATCTTCCGCCCGGGCAGGGCGGCGATGTATTCCAGGTCCTTCTCGCACTGAGCCAAGCTTCGGCCCCAGCTGTGATCCCCAAGGAGGACCAGGGTGTCCTCCTCCGTCAGCAGACGCGCGCAGTTCCGCCGGAAGATCTCCTCATGGTTCCGCCAGACCCGCTCCGTGCGCTGCATGGGGGCCCGGCACTCCGACTGAAAATGCAGATGGAGATCTCCGATGGCGTATAAGGACATGCCGGCTCACCTCGTTTCTGCGGAAGGACGCCCTTTGAGAACGGAACAGACTGCGCTTGCCGCGGCCCTTGCGCCCTTCGCATTGAAGTGCAGGCCGTCCGGCCCGAAGAGCTCCCGCCGGTCCTTCGTCAGGGTATAGAAATCCACCCACTCCAGGCCCTCGCTCCGGGCCAGCTCGGCGCTCAGCGCCGCGATCTCCGGAATCCGGCCCCGGGCCGTCGCCTCGGGGAGCCCCAGGGGCGGGCAGGGCGGCGGAAAGGCCCTCGGGGGGGCGCAGACCAGAATTCGGGGCGAGGAGGGGAGGGCCCGGTACGCGGCGATCAGGGCCGCGTACTGCGCCAGAAAGGCCTCGGAGGAGACCCAGTTCCGGTCCTTGGCGTCGTTGGTGCCCAGCAGAAGGACCACGACGTCGGGCCGGAAGGCCAGGCTCTGCCGGAAGGCCCGCTCCCGGCGGAAGGGCTTGTTGCCCGTGTCCTGGAGGGTCCGGTCATTGACGGCGAAGACCCCGACCTGGTAATCGGGCCCCAGCAGCCGCCCCAGCACGGCGGGATAGCGCCGCAGCCAGAACAGGGGAACGGTGCAGCCGTAGCTCAGGCTGTCCCCCACGCAGGCCACCCGGAGCTTCCCCGGCTTGGCGCCTGCCGGAGCCCGGAGGGTCGTGCAGCCCAGGAGAACAGCCGCCGCGCCCAGGACCGCCGCGGCAGCCAAAACAGCAATACCAAATATTTTCACAGGATGATCCTTCCCAAGTGTTGCTTCCCCTACAGTATAGCACCCTCGGGCGAAATTCGCAACTGTTTTCCCACGGGGAGGGTGGCCGCGTAAATGATATATAGAGATGATCGTAAATATAAATTGTGTCGCTTTGGGGATTTATTCTTGACAAAATGGAAAACTGCTGCTATAATATATAACAGCTGTTATATAACGCACGTTATACGAAAGGAGGCGACGCCATGCCGCCAAAGACCAGGGTAAGCCGGGAGATGATCGTGGAGGCCGCCCTGGAGGTGATCCGGGAGCGGGGCTTCGAGGGGCTCAACGCCCGGACCGTCGCCCAGCGGCTCGGCTGCTCCACCCAGCCGGTGATGTACCATTTCGACACCGTGGAGGACCTGAAGCGGGCGGCCTTCTCCCGGACGGATCAGCTCCACGGGGCGTACTTGATGGACGTTTCCCCGGAGCAGGACCCGCTCCTGGGCATCGGCCTGAACTACGTCCGCTGGGCCGTGAACGAGCCCCAGCTCTTCCGCTTCCTGTTTCAATCCGGCTACGCGGAGGAGGGGAGTCTGCTGGAAATGATCGACTCCGAGGCGCTGGTCCCGGTGCTGGAGGCCATGCGGGAGGGAGCGGGTCTCAGCCTGGAGCAGACCCGAAGCGTATTCCTGACCGTGGCCCTCTTCGCCCACGGCTATGCCAGCATTATTGTCAACAACCATCTGGAATATGACGAAAAACTGGTCGCGGGGCATCTGGAGCGCTGCTGGAACGGCGCGGTGCTCGCGGCCCGACAGGAGGAACAATTATGAAAAAGCTCTATGAGAAGAAACCCGTTCTGTTTGCGGTGCTGTTCATCGTGCTCTACTGCGCCGTGACCATCCCCATCCGCGGCGAGTACGGCGACGGGAGCCTCTGGTCCCTGGCGGGTCTGACCGCCGTGGCCGCGCTCCTCGTCCTCGTCAGCAGCCTGATTCCCCTTTGGAAGAAGCTCGGCGTCTTTGCCAAGCCCCAAAACGCCCGGCGCTGCCTGTATTTCCTGCCCATGCTCCTGCTGGCCGCCGGCAACGCATGGGACGGTTTCGTTCTGCAATACAAAGGCGCCGCGCTCTGGTACGCCATAGGCTCCATGGCCCTGGTGGGCTTCGTGGAGGAGATGATCTTCCGGGGCTTTTTGTTCCGGGCCCTGCTGAAAAAGGACGGACCCAAGGCGGCGGTCATCGTCTCCACCGTGAGCTTTGGCATCGGCCACATCGTGAACCTTCTGGCAGGCATGGCGACCCTGGAAAACCTGATGATGGTTGTCTTCGCCGTCGCCTGGGGCTTCGTCTTCACCATGGCCTACTACAAGAGCGGCAGTCTCTGGCCCTGCATTCTGGTCCACGCCCTTGTGGATGTGATCTCCGTGGTCTCCGCCGAGACCGTCTGGGGCTCCTGGGTCTACGTCGGCGCCACCGTCGTCCTCGGCGCGGCCTACAGCCTCTGGCTCGCCAAGCTGCCTCCGGCCTTCCCCGGCCCGGAAAAGCCCG
>CAMVKI010000010.1 GCA_947168005.1 uncultured Clostridia bacterium | reverse complement strand
CCACGGGCTTGCGACCGTAGAGCTCCTCAAAGACCCGGACCATCAGATCCCGCAGGGGGGATTCCTTGCGATATTCCCAGGCGGGATAGTTGCCGTGTTCGCCGTAGGCCGCGCCGTACTTCTCGCCTACCGCCTTGATGCGCGCGAAGAGCTCCAGCTTTTCCTTGTTCACGGAGGAGCGCACGGAGAAGGAGATGCTGACGGTCTCGCCCTCGGTCTTCAGAATACCCAGGTTCAGAGAGGTCTGGACCAGGCCCTCGATATCCTTGCTCCAGGCCTGGATGCCGTTGGGCACGTCGTTGAGCATTCCCACGGCCTTGCGGGTGGATTCCCCGCTCATGGCCTTGCCGCGGCAAGGGCGGGGCTCGCAGTGGATCCTGGCCTGGGTCTCGGCCGCAGGAAGCTTCGCGATCAGCGCTTTGGCGAGCTTGTCCACGACGGCAAGGGCTTCTTCGAGCCGGTCCTCCGCGATGATAATTTCAGCCTCGGTACAGCGGGGAATGGCGTTGTCCTTCTGTCCGCCGCTGACGCAGACCAGGAGGTAGGGCTGCTGCTTCAGCAGCTCCGCCAGCAGCTCCGCCATGAGCTTGTTGGAGTTGGCCCTGCCCTTGTGAATCTCCGCGCCGCTGTGGCCGCCCAGCAGACCGTCCACACAGATGCGGACGCCCTTGCCCGCGGCCTCCTCGATTTCAACGGGGAGGCTCAGGTCCGAGCGGGCGCCGCCGGCGCAGCTGACGGTCAGAATGCCCTCGGCCTCGGAGTCGCAGTTCAGGAAGATCCGGCCCTTCAGCAGGGCGGGGTCCAGGCCTGTGGCGCCCTCCATGCCGATCTCCTCGTCCACCGTGAAGACGCACTCCAGCGGCGGATGGGGAATATTGTCGGCCTCCAGGATCGCAAGGGCATAGGCTACGGCGATGCCGTCGTCGCCGCCGAGGGTCGTGCCCTCGGCCCAGATGTCCACGCCGTCGGTCCGCAGCTCCAGGGGGTCCTTTGTGAAGTCGATGGGGCTGTCCGGGGTCTTCTCGGCTACCATGTCCATGTGACCCTGCAAAATCACGGTGGGATGGTCCTCATAGCCGGCGGTCCCGTCCTTATAGATGACGACGTTGTTCAGCTCGTCCTGGACGGCCCGCAGGCCGTGCTCCCTCGCAAAGCCGACCAGATAATCGCTGATCTGCTTTGTGTTGCGGGAGCCGTGCGGAATCCGGCAGATTTCCTCAAAATAATACAAAGCCCGTTCCGGCTGAATTCCTTCCAATACCCGTTTGCTCATACTCATATTCCTCCGTTTTGTCAAAAGATATTTTTGATTATTGTACAACATCTGCTCTCTAAGTGCAAGAAGGGTTTTCTGTATTTTGGGAATATTTTTATGTTTTTCTTCTTTTCCCGGGAAAACGATTGATTTTTGGCGAAGAAAATGATAAAATATAGGAATGATGGCGCAATTTTTGCGCGGAGGACGGTGCAAACTTGACAAAGGAACAGAGCTTTTTCCTGGAAATGCTGACGGACCACTTGGAGAAAAAACCGACGGCGATTCCCGACGGCCTGGACTGGTCGCACATCCTGAAATATTGCAGGGATCACAAGCTCGGCGGAATCTGCTGGAAGCAGTGCGGCGCGTATCTGCGGACGCATTCCGAGACCGCCGAGGCCTATAAGCGCATGGAGCGCGAGTTCCAGGGGACGGTGTTTCTTGGCTCCACCCTGGAGTATGAGCTCCAGGCCGTGTCCGAGGCCTTTCAGGCCGAACAAATTCCCTTTGTGGTCATCAAGGGCTCCATCCTGTCCCGGTACTACCCGGAGCCGCTTCTGCGCACCATGGGCGATATCGACCTTCTCGTGAAGGCCGAGGACGCGGCGCGCATTCAGTCCGTGATGCGGGGCCTCGGCTATGCCATCGAACAGAGCAAGGCCCGGGAGTGGGATTATTCCAAGCGCTCCGTCACCTTTGAGCTCCAGGCGGAGCTGCTCCATGAGACCGCCGTCGAAAAGCCGGCGCAACGGGACTATTTGAACGATTTCTGGCCCCGCACGGAGCCCGACGGGATAAGCGGCGGCCTGCGGCTGGACTGGGATTTCCATCTGTTGTATCTGATCGCCCATATCGCTAAGCATCTGCGCAAGAGCGGCATCGGCTTCCGTCAGTTTTACGATCTCGCCGTTTTGCTGAAAACGGAGCCTTCCCTGTTTCATTGGGATATTTTCCGGCGGGAAGCGGAAGAGATCGGGCTGCTGGATTTTGCCAAGACCTGCCTGACCCTCTGCGAGACATGGTTTCATGTGCCCTCTCCCCTGCCCGCCGCGGAGCTGACGCCTGCGCTGACCGAGGAGGTGACGCAGACCGTGTTCCAGAACGGGGTCTTCGGCTTCCAGAGCACGGAGCGGCGCTTCTCCCGGCTGGAACGGGAGCGGGAGCACTCCAGGCTTCCCCTGCCCCTGCTGAAGCTGCGGGTCTTCCGGAAGCTGCTCTTCCCCTCCTACAAAGACCTGTGTACCCTGGAGAAGTATAAGGGCCTTCGCGGAAAGCCCCTGCTCCTGCCCTGGTACTGGGGCAAACGCATTGTCCAGGCTCTGAAGCTCAAGCGCGGCGGCGGTATGGCGAAAAACCTCCTGGCAATTCAGGAGGAGGACCTGGACCACAGCCAGGAACAAATGAAGCGCCTCGGGCTCTGACTGTCCTTTGTATTGCAGCTTCCAAGGCTGTCAGAAGCGCATTTCCGCATGATTGGAGCACGTATTATGAAACATGATGTATTGCTTAGTATTGTAGTCCCAACAAAGAATCGTCCGCTTTACCTGAAGTCCTTCATTGATCTATACGCATCCTTCGACAAAGATCTTACCGAATTGGTCATTCATGACAACTCAGACGAGGAAAGCGATATTCCTCAATACATCCGGCAATATCCGGAACACAACATCTTCTATTTCTTCAAAAGGGAACCGATCCCTGTGATTGAAAACAGCGAATTGGCGATTCTGCATTCCCGGGGCAAGTACGTATGCTTTATGGGCGACGATGATCTGCTGTCAAAATATATCGTAGAAGTCGTAAAGCAGATGGAAAAAGCCGGGGTCGAAGCCGCGATTTTTACAAAAGCGATCTTCAACTGGCCCGGATTGGAATATAAGGTCCATCATTTTCCGAGTCTTCGTATCCCGACGTTCTCCGGCAAGCTCCGTTTTTTGGATTCCGGAAAGGAATATGAAAGGCTTTTAGCACATGGTGCGACGGAGCTCGGATACATGCCTCAACTGTATCACGGGGTCGTAGAGAGAAGCCTGCTGGACAAAATCAAAGACAGAACGGGAACGTTTTTCCCGGGGCCGAGTCCTGATATGGCAATCGCGGCAAGTCTGTCAACAATCGTTTCCAAATATGTTTTTATTGACGCTCCGTTTATTTCATCCGGAAAATCGCCGAAGAGCGCCGCGGGTCTGGGCGCGAAGCATGAACACAAAGGGGATTTAAAGGCAATCTCTTTTTTACCTGCCGATATTGAAGAAAAGTGGGATAAAAGACTCCCGTTTATCTGGACCGGCCCTACGATTTACGCGCAAAGCGCCATGGAGGCTATTCAAGCGATGGGGCAGGCAAAAGATTTAGACAGATTTGACTTCTCTTACTTCTACGCATATTTCAATACCTTTTTCAAGGAATATCGGGCGCAGTCGAAGGCCTCGGCAGCGAACGTCAGTATCAACAGACTCCGGTACTGCCTGGGGCGTCTGATCGTATTTCGGAAACAGCTTTTTGTGTTTCTGAAAAATAAAGCGCTCTTGAAATTTCATTTCGGCGGAACGCTCGCGGATCACATTCCGAATTGTGTCGCGGCACAGGCTCTGATTGACGCAGAGCTTGAAAAAAAGCATCTTAATTCCATAACAATCAGCGGGTAAGCTTTATGAAACGATTTGGGCTGAACACAATCTCAAATATCATTGCCAGATTGTGGAGCATGGTCGCGATCTATCTCTTTATTCCCTTTTATATTTCGATCCTCGGCGAATCCGCCTACGGACTTGTATCCTTTTTTGCAACCCTGCATTCAGCGCTGTCTATACTGGGTTTGGGTTTGTCCAACACCTTAAGAAGAGAGTACGCCTTAGGGAATCAATCCGAAGAAAACAGGCAGCGAAAGTACAATCTTCTCAGAAGCGTAGAAGTCATCTACCTCGGGATCGGCATATTGATCTTTTTATTATGCTTTGCCGGAGCGGGCTTCATCTCAAACCACTGGCTGAATATCGAGGCGCTGCCTGCGTCTTTGGTCGAGACTGTCATTTCCTTGATGGGAGTCAGCATTTCCCTGCAGCTGATCTCAAATCTATATGCCGGATGTCTGTTTGGTCTGGAGCATCAGGTACAGGCAAATATACTCTGCGTGCTCTGGTCCGCCGCGAAGAATATCGGCGCTCTCGCTGTTATCTATTTTATCGTGCCTGATCTGCGCTGGTTCTACGGGTGGCATATTGTCACCGATTTCATCTATCTCGTAAGCTTGAGAATTTGCGTGAAGAAGCATTTGGCGATCACGCAGAAGCAAAAATGGTCTTTCCGGGATATGAGAAATCTCTCAGCCATCTGGGGATATACCCTCGGACTGTTCCTGATCTCTATGATCGCGCTGGTCAACCGTCAGCTGGATAAAATTGTCATCAGCAAATTCCTGACGCTGACAGAGCTCGGCGCCTATACCTCCTCCACAACCCTCGGAAATCTTTCCGCGATTATTCCGGCGGCAATCTATACCGCAATTTTCCCAAGATTCACAAAATCTGTTTCCGCCGGAGCCACAGAGAAGCTCTTGCGG
Organism: uncultured Clostridia bacterium; assembly: GCA_947168005.1. GTDB lineage: Bacteria > Bacillota > Clostridia > Oscillospirales > Oscillospiraceae > JAFRPC01. Next base: position 21,677 of record CAMVKI010000010.1, on the reverse strand, counting down.
GATTTCAATGTGGCAAATCGCATCGTGAACATTACAATTGCATGCTTTATCTCCTTCATCGGACTGTTTTCCGTGCAGCTGATTCGCGTATGGACCGGTTCCCAGATATACGCTGACATGCTTCACGTCGTCGGATGTCTGGTCGTGTTTGCGGTAGGCATTACAGAGTTCCAGCAGATCCCCTATGCCTTGGCCTTAGCGCACGGGAATACAAAAATCAACGTCTTGGTCGGCGCCATTTTCATTCCGGTTTTGGGTGTTTCTACCTGGTTCGCGATCAAAAATTACGGTCTTCTCGGCGCCGGCCTGGTCTATTTCTTCACAGCTTCCGCGCAGACCCTGCTGTATGAGTATCTGGTATACAGGAAATACGCAGCTGCTTCTCCCGTAAAGCTTGTACTCAAAGATACGCTGTTTCCTGTTGCCGTTTCATTTGCATCCGCTTATATCAGCAGACGGTTGATTATCGGCGTCGTCCGCTCCGTCCTGATACAGTGTGTTTTGGCGGTTTTCGCCGGCGCCCTCACCCTGGCGCTCATGCTGTATTTCATGAGCGGAAAAGACTTGAAAATGCTGATTCAAGAGATTAAACATCCAAAATGAGGAGGATTGTTTATGCTGCCACTTGTAAAGCCATACATGGCCCCTGCCAATGAATTGATGCCGGAGATCGAAAAGATCCTGTACAGCGGATACATTGCGGAAGGGGAAGCGGCGTGGGCCTTCGAGGACGGCTTTCGTACATTTATCGCGAATCCGAATACGCTGGCTGTTCAATCCGGTACGGCCGCCCTGCATCTTGCGCTTCTCCTCCTGAACATCGGGCCGAACGACGAGGTTATCAGTACGCCCATGACGTCTGAACCGACGAATACCGCGATCGCGATCACCGGGGCGAAGGTCGTTTGGGCAGACGTAGACCCCAAAACCGGCCTTCTTGATCCGAACTCTGTCCGCGAGAAGATCACCGAACGGACCAAGGCGATCATGCTCGTGCATTATGCCGGTATGGTGTGCGATATGGACGCCTTCAATCAGCTTTCCGCCGAAACTGGCATTCCCGTGATCGAGGATGCGGCACATGCGCTCGGCGCAAAGTATCAGGGAAAGCTCGTGGGCTCAAATTCCCGCTTTACCTGTTTCTCCTTCCAGGCGATCAAACACATGACTACCGTAGATGGCGGCGCGATTGCATTCCGGAATCCGGAAGACCTGACTCCCGCAAGGAAGCTCCGTTGGTTCGGCCTTGACAAGAAGGTTTCTCGGCTTGAGAACGATATTACCAGGGCGGGATATAAATACGGAATCAATAACCTGACCGGGATCATTGGGCAGATCAACCTGCGCCACGCACAGGAAATTATTGATAAATACATTGCAAACGGCAGGTATTACGACGAAGCTCTGAAGAATATACCGGGCGTAACCCTTGTTCCCTATTACGCCCATACGGAGCCGTCCTACTGGCTGTATACAATGAAGGTTGAGAACCGGGATCGGTTTATTCAGCTTATGGAAAGCATTGGCGTAGTCGCCTCTCCCCTGCATCACCGCACAGATACGCACAGCGTGTTCGCAGCTTCCAGGTGTGAACTCCCAAATATGGATGAATGGTACGGCAAGTTCGTCCATATCCCATGCGGCTGGTGGGTCGATGAAGAAGCGCGGGAAAAGATTGCAGACACGATTAAAAAGGGCTGGTAATTGAACCGCCGCCGCAGAAAGGAATCGTCGATGAAGAGATACTATCCGAGCGTTCAGGTGTTTCGAGCTGTGTTATTTCTTTTCATCCTGGCATTTCACGTCGGCGCTCCTTACGCCAATTTTGGCTGGGCGGGAGTAGAGGCCTTCTTCGTAATCAGTGCGTTTTTTCTTGTGCGAAAGTACTGGGGCAGCGAAACCGTAACTGTCAAGCAGCAGTTAAGACATCGGATAACCAGGCTTTATCCTCCATATATTGCAGTTTTGATTGTATCTGCCCTCTACGCGCTTCTGAAGAAGACCATTCCGTTTGATTTGGTAACGCATCTCTTATCGGTGCAGAATTTCCATTGGATGTTAACAGGCTATCATTCCGCAATGCAGCCAATGACAGCGCATACATGGACCCTGTCAATCGAAGTGTGGGGCGGCCTTGTCTGGTTGCTGTTATTGAAGTATCTGCCTAAGGCTCGTTTCAAAACTGCCATGTATGGCTTGCTGCTTCTGGGAATCATCTATCGAATCCTGACAATTCACTGCGGCGCGAGTGTTTGGATCGTTTCACTTTGTCCCTTGGCGCACTTTGACGCCTTTGCCTGCGGATCATTGCTGGCGATCGGGTTCAGGGAAGGAAAAGCGGGCAGAAACGTTTGCGTCTCAGGAATTATCGGTGTATCAGGAATTCTTGCATGTATCGCATGGATGGGGCATTTATATCATATCAGCTGTTTGGAAGCATATCAGCTTCTTTCTTCTTCCAAGAACTACCTGAACAACTGGTTTACCGGAAATATCTATCTCTTTATTTCTATGCTCGCAGCCGGGATTGTGGGCTTGCTGTACCTCAAGGATGAAAGGTCCTCAGGCAGCCCGGGCATTATAGCGAACGCTTTCGTGAAATTGGGAGATAACTCGTATAACCTTTATTTATTCCATTGGCCAATTCTTGCTGTGCTGAAGCTGCTTGTACATCATTGGGCTGTTCTGCTTCCGCTTAGCTTCGCTGCATCTGTTTTTGCCGCATTGTTTTTTGACCGGCTGTATACATTCCTTCAGAAGAAATTTTCGGGAGGTAAATAGGATTGTGATACCTCTGTTCAAGCCCTATGTTCCGAAGGTTCCGGATATGGATGCAATTCTACACTCCGGTGCCCTTGCATACGGAACCTATACAAAGCAATTTGAAGAAAAACTGAGAGCCTATTTTGACACGCCGTATTTGATTGTAACCAATAGCTTTTATACCGCGATTTCGGTTGCCCTGACCACTCTGGGTATTCTGCCGGGGGACGACGTGATTGCTTCCCCCATGGCCTGTCTTGCCTCTACGCAGCCCTATCTTTCAAACGGCCTTCACGTATGTTGGGCTGACGTCGATCCGCATACCGGCACGTTATCTCCGGAATCCGTCAGACAACAAATCACAGGCCGGACAAAGGCCATTGTGCACAATCATTTCTGCGGTTATCCGGGTTATATCGAGGAAATCAACACCATCGGCAATGCTTATGGGATCCCGGTGATTGACGACGGCATTGAGTGCTTTGGGTCGGAATACAAGGGAAAAAAGATCGGTGCCTGCGGAACGGATGTTACGATCTTTGCACTGACTTCGGTTCGCTTTTGTAATTGCGTTGATGGCGGAATCGTTATTTTCAAAGACGAGGAGCTATACAAGAAAAGCCTTCTCGTCCGGGATTGCGGGATTGATCGGTCCCGGTTCAGGGATCAGACAGGGGAGATCAATCCGGCGTGTGATATCAGCCTTGTCGGGTACAGCGCCACAATGAGCAATTTGAACGGATATATCGGGCTCAGACAGATGGATGAAATCCATGAGCTGCTTTTTAAGCACAGAGCGCAGGCTGAAAAATGGAATGAAGTATTCGCCTCTCAAACTGCGCTGATTCCGATCCGCCGTGAAACCTGCAGTCCGAATTATTGGGTGTACGGCCTCTTATCCGACAGCAAAGCTCAAACCATTCAGGAATTTCGAAATAAGGGATATTACGCTTCGGGCGTACATATCCGAAACGATATATACAGCGTCTTTGGAAAGCAGGACGTCGCTTTGCCGGGCGTTGCAGAATTCTATGAGCGCTTTGTCGCGCTCCCCTGCGGATGGTGGATCGAATGAACTGGAAAACCGTCGTACACAGAAACCTTTCAGAATCAGATCTGCTGCGGATCATAGGGTTAAAAGACCAGCATTGGCCCTATGGGCAGGAATCCCAGCTGCTCTGGCTGCAGAAATATATACGCCCTGATGACGTCCATTTGATGGGAGAAAGCGCGTCCAATCACGGCATAGAGCTGTTGGCCTATCTTACGCTGAGCAATGTGAACGCGATTGTGGATGACCGCGTGATTTCCTGCTTCGGGGTCGGCGGCGTATGCGTTGAGAAAGCCCATCAGCATCAGCGCCTGGGAAGTCAATTGCTCTCCGAAGCAGCGGCCTGTTTCCTCGCATCAGACAGACAGGGGATTTTATTGTGCAAGGAAGGTCTGCTTCCTTTTTATGAAAGAAACGGCTGGAAAGCCTTGTGTTTTCAGCACGCGGTCGTTGCCGGTGAGGAGTATGAACACCGTATTATGCTTTTCGGAAAAGCATGTTCTTGTTCCAAAATTATAATCGATCGGATTTTTTGAGAAGAAAGGAAGTTTAACATGGCTAAATATAGCTCCCCGGAATATTTCAAAGGGAAAACATTGATGATTACCGGTGGTACAGGCTCATTCGGTACAACCGTATTAAAGCGTTTCCTCACGTCGGAGATTGGGGAGATTCGCATATTCAGTCGTGACGAAAAAAAGCAGGATGACCTGCGGCACGAATTACAGGCTAAATATCCTGAGCATGCGGACAAGGTTCGCTTTTTCATCGGTGACGTTCGGAATATTGCGTCTTTGAACGATGCGGTGGATGGCGTCGATTTCATTTTTCATGCCGCGGCATTGAAGCAGGTTCCCTCCTGTGAATTCTTCCCGATGGAGGCCGTCAGAACAAATATTATCGGCACGGACAATCTGCTGAACGCAGCAATTTCCGCAAAAGTCAAAAACGTTGTTTGCCTCAGTACCGACAAAGCCGCCTACCCGATCAATGCGATGGGGATTTCGAAGGCTATGATGGAAAAAATCATCCGCGCAAACGCCCTGAGAGCGGTCGAAAAAGGCGGAACCGTGATCTCCTGCACCAGATACGGCAACGTGATGTGCTCTCGCGGCTCGATCATTCCGCTTTTTATTGAGCAAATTCGCGCAGGAAAACCGATCACCATAACGGACCCGAATATGACCCGGTTCTTGATGAATCTTGACGAGGCGGTTGATTTGGTTATGTTCGCCTTTGAGCAGGCTAAGCCAGGCGATCTGTTTGTTCAGAAGGCGGACGCCAGCACGATCGGCGTCCTCGGGCAGGCAGTTCAGCGCTTGTTTGGCGATACGGGAACCAAGATCATCGGCGCCCGTCACGGAGAGAAGCTCTTTGAAACGCTGTTGACAAACGAAGAACGGGTTCGTTCTGAAGATATGGGAGATTATTTCCGAGTCACGCCGGATGAACGCGGCTTGAATTACGATAAGTTCCTTGCCACTTACGGGGCCGTCACCCAGGCAGAGGAAGCCTATACCAGCCACAATACAAAACGTCTGTCTGTGAATGAAACAATCGAAAAGATCCTGACTACCGAGTACGTCAATGAACAATTGGCATCCTGGAATCGATAATCGTTTTGCGGACCCAGCTTACCGGCAGCGGCAGCGCTGCCGGTTTTCTTTTGCGTATAGTTTAAAAGCGGAGCTCCCATAGACTTGCACCGATTCGATGAAAATCTAAGGAAGCTCCACTCCGATTTCTCACGGACGAGCGCATGAACCCGCCCTCATATTTTTATTTTGTTGCTCTTATATTTTCCGAATCGTTTGCTTTCCGAGCCGAGATTGCCGATTTGATCTCATCAGATCGGAACAGGAAAATCCAGATCCAGAAATACATAGAGGTCCAAATCGATCCGGACCAAAGCGCTACCGGGAAAAATGAGAACATGCAGATTGTCAGAATCTTGCTGTACGGCGTTATCGGCACAATGACCGTGGAAACAATACAGTAAACAATATAGACAATAATAATGGATGCGATCACAGGACCGAGATCAAAGAGCAGCTCCAACGCGAAATTGTGCGCGTAGGCGCCAATTACCAGGTAATCCGCGTTGATTCCCCGAACTGCGAAGATATTTTCTCTCAGTTCCATCAGCAGATAGTTCCATATCTCATATCTGCCGCTGTCGTGGCCGATGTCTTCGATGATAAGACTGAGTGTCCTGCTTTTAAAGCCAAGCTCGATCAGCCAGTCATTTAGAGACATCATAAAATCTTCGAAAAACAGCAGAAACAGGATCCCAAAAACCAGCAGCATTGAGCAGACCAGGAATTTCTTTGCAACGTTCGTTTCCATCTTCAGGATCATATATATGGCAAAAACAACGATTGCTGCAAGCGCGCCGCGGGAGCCATAAATGCAGATACAGAGGCAATTGGAAAGCGTCAGGGATAAATAGATGAATTTCTTGCTGGCCGGCGTATCCTCCGACGCGAAATGCAGGAGCAAGACCTCCGAAGGCAGGATCAGGGAGTTGGAAAAGCCCATAACATACTGACCGGCAAAGAGCTCCGCGCCGTAAATCAGCATACTGAGCAGACAGATGACGGAAATGACAAGGCTCAGACGCAGCAGCCAGGCCAGGAGGGAATCGTAGTTCCGCACGGCGAGGAAGCAGATCACCGCCGGAAATACCGTCAGGAGAAAGGTCTGAAAGGTTCTTTTGAAAACAAAATCCTGCGTGGGAAACAAGAGCTTTTGAAAGAAATACACCAGCATCATACCGATGGCGATCCAGAACATCTTTGCCTGAAAACGCTGGATCAGCGCCGGAAGGCAAAGGGCCATGGCACCCACGATCAACAGCTTGCTAAAGGAAGATACTTTATCCGGAGTCAGGCCTTCTATATAGTTTTGCAGGCCCACGGAGTAATTTGTCATGAACAGACCGCCGACCAAAAGACAGATGGCAAGATTCAGAAAGCGATCATGTCTCCGCTCGGTTTTTCCCGACAACTTGGTCATAACAGCTCCTCATACAGCGAACGATAGATTTCGGCGATTTGAGCCCACCGAAATCGCTCCGCCCTGGCGGCGCAGCGATTGGAGATGGCGGCATAGGACCCTGCCGCGTCGAGAATCCGATCCGCGATCTGCTGCGGGTCCCCCGGGTCCACGGCAAAGCCCACCTCGCCGTCGGGGAACTGGCCGTCGAAGCCCTCCCCCTTTGAGTAGATCACGGGCAGTCCCTGGGTCATAGCCTCCGCGTATACCAGGCCGAAGGTCTCATGGAAGGAGGGCATGACAAAGAGATCCGCCTGACGGTAGGCATCGATCAGGCTCTCCTTCTCCATGGGCTCCTTCAGCGTTACGAAATCGTACTGCTTCAGCTCCTCATACAACGCCCGGTCCGGATGGGGACCGATTACAGTAAATTCGGCGTCATATCCCTTGGCCCGCAGCAGCTGAACGGCGGAGACCACGCCGCGAAGATTCTTGTCCGGCAGAACCCGTCCGGCAAAGAGGAGCTGCAGAGGCGGCTCCAGCGCGGCGGGCGGGTTCTTCTCCGTATAGCTGTGGGAAAGCCAGAAATCGTCGATCCCGTTGGGAATCACGACGGATTTCGCTTCGATCTCCCGGCGATATTTCTCAGGCACGTAGGTATCCAGGACCTTCCGGCGGTAGGAATCGCTGAGAAACACCACCTTGGCGGCGTCCCGCAGGACCTTCAGACCCAGGGGCCGCAGCAGAACTCTCTTTTGCAAAAACAGATTGACGTCGGTGTTGCGGACCGCTACCACGTAGGGCAGGCCGCTCTCCCGGGAAAGCCTTCTGGCGCAGACACCGTCGGTAAACAGGGTATGGGCGTGGATGCAGGCAAAGCGCCCCTCCGAAAAGACGGATTTCGCCGCCCGGAGGATCTTCTTCTGCTTCACAAAAAACAGAAACCTGTCACGCTTCTGAAAGCACTCGCTGACCTGAACGTTGTCATGGGGGCGGATCTTCCGCGCAAAGCCCGGATAGATTGGCGTAAAAATCCGATTCTCAACGCCGAGGGGCTCCAGATGCTCGATGAGACACTGGTGCAGCGTGGTGGAGAGATAATTGCAGTTGATGTGAAAAATCTTCATGTTCAGACCGTCCGTGATCCCCTGCCGCAGCGTGCCGTTAAACGGATTCAATCACATCGATCAGCTTTGCGGTCAGATTTTTAAAGTCATAGTCCTGCGCGGCGCGGCGGGCGTTCTTCGCCATCCGATCCAGCTCCTGTTTGGGAAGGGCCGCCATGTGCTCCATTCCCGCCGCCAGCTCCTTTGGGGAGAAGCCCGCGGCGGTGCAGCCGCAGTCATAGGCCTCGACCAGAGAATAGGTCGGGCGTACCGTATAATAGACCGGCTTCCCGGCGGCGAAATATTCGAAAATCTTATTGCCGCTCTCTCCGTATTTGAGCAGCGGGGTCATCTGCCAATGGACCAGGTTGACGTCCGCTCTGGACAGAATACCGGGTACGGCCTGCTTGTCCACCCGGCCCTTGAAGCGGATGTTCCGCAGCCCTTCCTTTTCGACCCGCTCCCGCAGCATTTCCAGATCGTCGCCGCTTCCGTAGACGAGAATACTGATCCGCGGATCGCGGATTTCCTTCGCCGCGTCCACAATCTGCCCGAGGGCGTTCACCCTGCGGATCGAGCCGGTATAGATAAACTTAAACGTATCCTCCCCGTCCAGATCGGAGTCGTTGAGCCGGTATTGCCGCAGATTGTTGTCAAAGGCTTCCAGATCCACGCCGTTGTTGATATAGTGGACCTTTTTCATATCGATTGGGCCGCCCTGTTCTCTGTCCCACTTTTGGGAGCGGAGATAGTCCGGTCCGCCCATCTGGGTAAAGATCAATGCGTCAGATTTTTTATAGATCCATTTCTCTCCGGCATACAGGGCGTTCTTCAGCAGATGGGACCTTCTGAGCCGTTCCGAATAGACCACCAGGGTTTCCGGCCACAGGTCCCGGACCTCGCAGACACAGCGAACGCCGAAGCGCTTTGCGAGCTTTAATCCGGCCACCAGGGTCAAAGGGTGGACGGAGGAGGCGTAGATTACGTCCGGCGCCCCGTGCTCCGCGGCGTACTGCCTGGCGGCCTTCAGCACATTCCGATAAAAGCCCCACATGTTGCGGATGCGGTCCATACCGTTTCCGCTGTAAGTGTTGGAGCGGACGAACACAAAGGGAACGCCGATCTCCTCCGCCCGGTGCTCGGACCAGAGAACTCCGTTGTCATAGAAGGTCTCTGTGCCCGGGTCGTGGCTGACATTGCAGCAGAAAACGACAGGCTGATAGCCCGCCCGGTGCAGATGATCGGCAAACCAGTAATGCCGTCCCCCGCAGGCCTTCAGCATGCTTCCCGCATAGTGATTCATAATCCATACGTTTTTTTTCATCGTTTTCCGCGTTCCTTTTGGACCGCTCCGGAAAGAAGGGTCCGGATAAAGTATTACAGTCTCCAGTAGCGATACCCGGCGGACTCGCAGGCCTCGCGGTTCAAAATGCCCTTGACGTCGATCAGAACCGGCTGACCTTCCCCATACTTCTGCCTGAGACTGCCGGGATTCAGCTGGCGGAACTCCGTATGGGCCACGGCCAGGATCACCGCATCCATATTGGTGATCTCAGTGAACTCTGTGAACCGAAGACCGTAGATCCGCTCCGCTTCTGCCGCGTCGGCAACGGGATCGGCAATGACCGGCTCGATGCCGAATTCGCGGAGCTCGTGCACGATATCGATCACCTTGCTGTTGCGGGTGTCGGGGCAGTTTTCCTTAAAGGTAAAGCCCAAAATCGCAACCCTGGCGTTTTTGACGGGCTTGTCCGCGGCAATCAGCTGCTTGACGCAGTTGGCGGCGACATAAGCGCCCATGCCGTCGTTGATCCGGCGGCCCGCGAGAATGACCTGGCTGTGATAGCCCAGGGTCTCCGCCTTATAGGTCAGGTAGTAGGGGTCCACGCCGATGCAGTGCCCTCCCACCAGGCCCGGATAGAAGGGCAGAAAGTTCCACTTGGTCCCGGCCGCCGCGAGGACGGACTGGGTATCAATCCCCATCATATTAAAGATGATGGAGAGCTCGTTCATAAAGGCGATGTTGATGTCGCGCTGGCTGTTCTCAATGACCTTGGCCGCCTCGGCAACCTTGATGGTCTCAGCCCGATAGACGCCGGCCTGCACCACCAGTTCATAGACCTTCGCCACGGTGTCCAGGGTCTCAGCATCCATACCGGCAACGATCTTGCGGATGGTCTCCAGCCGGTGGACCTTGTCGCCGGGGTTGATTCGCTCCGGAGAGTAGCCGATCTTGAAATCCACGCCGCATTTCAGGCCGGATTCCCGTTCCAGAATCGGAACGCAGACCTCCTCGGTGACGCCGGGATAGACCGTGGATTCATAGACCACCACGGAGCCCCGCATCAGATTGCGGCCCAGGATTGTACTGGCGCTCTCGATGGGCTTCAGGTCCGGGGTGTGGTCGTTGTTCACCGGCGTCGGGACGGCCACGATGTGGAAGCGCGCCTGACGAAGCTTTGTCTCGTCGGCGGTGAAATCCACCTTTGTCGCGGCGATAACTTCGTCGCCCACCTCTCTGGTCGGGTCGATTCCCTGCTTATAGAGCTGAATCTTCTGCTCGTTCAGGTCAAAGCCGATTACGTCCAGCTTTCGCGCAAAGGCAACGGCAATGGGCATCCCCACATAGCCAAGTCCAACCAGCGAGAGCTTTGTCTCGTGATTTAACAGTTTTTCATAAAGGTCCATGTTATCACCCTTTATTGCTATCAGATTTCAGATCTTGCGATTCTGTCAAGCTCTTCCAAATAGATGTTCAAGACGGTTTCCCGGTCGAAAAGCCGCTCCATTCTGCGCCGGGCGGCAAGCCCCATCAGGGCGCGGCGGTCCTGGGAAAGCCCGGTGAAGCGGCGCATCGCCGCATACAGGGCAGCAGCGTCTCTGGCCGGACAGCCCAGGCCGCTGACTCCCTCCTCAAAGGTCTCCCGACAGCCCGGAACCTCCGTCGTAATGACGGGTCTGGCCGTGGCGCAGGCCTCCAGCATCACGTTCGCCGTACCCTCGTGGTAGGACGGCAGAACCGCGCAGTGACAGGCGCGGTAGAAAGGGCGCAGATCGTCCTGCGGCCCATGGAAGCGGACAGCGCCTTCCGCGACCGCCTGTTCAAGCTCCGGCAGACAGGCGGCGCCGCTCCAGCCAACCACGTCCATTGTGACGGTCGGGTCCTCCCGGTGCAGGCGCAGCACCGCCTTTAGTGCTTCCCGGATTCCTTTCTCCGGGACAATTCTCCCGGCGAAGAGGAAGCGGATTCCGTCGGCAGAGTCCGGATAGGGCTCCGGTTGAAACTGCTTCAAATTGACGCCGGAGCCGGGGATTCGTCTGTATCTTCCCCGGCAGATTCCCCTGTCAAGAAAGGTTTTCTGATTTTCTTCGTTCTGGAAAAATACGCAAGCGGCCTTCCGCAGGCCAAGCCGGTAGAGGCTCATGGAGATCAGACCAAGGAGGCCTCCGTTTTCGACGGCGGTGCCAAGGCCCGTGACATTCGCAAGACAGGGAACTCCCTGGCCTGCGGCGGCCATCCCGCCATAGACATTGGGCTTGATGGTGTAGGTCAGAACCACATCCGGCGCAAGGCTCCGCATCTGCTTTCGGTAGAATCGAAGCAGCCGCAGGTCCATGACCGGGTTGACGCCGCGGCGTTCCAGCGCTTCACAGGGAATGAGCTTACATCCCGCGGCGCGGATTCGCTCGCAATACTCCCCGGCCGGAACACAGACAAAAACCTCATGCCTTTCTCTCAGGACCTCAAGCAGCTCCCGGCGAAATTTGTAGATGCCGATATCGCTGTTGGACAGGATCAGAATTCTCATGACGCGTTTCTCAGTCAGGCCTTCTTCCGCTGCTTCGCGGGAACGCCGATATAGGTGCCGGGCTGGACAATATCCCGTATCACAATGGCGCCGGCGCCGATCATACAGTCTTCGCAGATGGAGATGCCGTTGGAAACAATGGCGCCCGCGCCGATCCAGGTCCTGTCATTAACCCGGATCGAGCCGCAGAGGTGCGCTCCCACCGCGACATGAACATAGTCGCCGATGATACAGTCATGGTCCACAGAGGCGCAGGTATTGACAATGACCCCCTCTCCCAGGGAGGAGCCGGGGTTGATTACCGCGCCGGGCATCAGAACGCTGCCCCGGCCAATGGTCACGCCGGCAGCCACAACGGCGCTCGGGTGAATCAGAATCGGCAGATTCGCATCGCAAAAGCGCTCCATCAGGCGCTTGCGGACGGAGGCATTGCCGATGGCGACAAAAACCGCCTCTTGGCCGGGATCGCATTGATTCGAAGCGCCGACCACGGGCCAGCCTCCACATTCCGTAAGCGCGGGATTGTCGTCATAAAACACGATGTCGGTATATCCGACCAGCCGCGCAATCTCGGCGACGACCTTTCCGTGCCCGGAGGCTCCAATGATAGACAGTTTCATGGCTGTGTATTCGATCCTTTGAATTTTTCCATGGTGGCGGAGTTCTCCCCGCTGATTCCCTCATGCCGCAGCACCGCGACGACGGTCTTCAGCACAATGCGTACATCCAGAGAAAAGCAAAGCTGCTCCACATATTGCAAATCCCATTCGAAGCGCTCCTCCCAGGTCTGGGCGTTTCTGCCGTGGACCTGGGCCAGGCCGGTCAGACCGGGCCGCACATCATGGCGGCGGCGCTGCGAATCGTTATAATACGCTAAATATTCCATCAGAAGGGGGCGCGGTCCCACCAGGGACATATCTCCCTTGAGAATGTTAATCAGCTCGGGCAGCTCATCCAGAGAGGCGGCCCGCAGGAAGCTTCCGTATTGATTCAGCCGCAGCGCGTCGGGGAGCAGGGCGCCGTCGGCATCCCGCTGATTGGTCATGGTGCGGAACTTGATTAGCCGGAAGGGCTTTTCCCGAAGGCCGGGACGCAGCTGCGTGAAGAAGGGATTTCCCCGCATGACCACAGCACCGATCCCGGTGAGCAGCAAAAGAAGCGGGGAAAGCAAAATCAGCGCTGTGAGGGAGAGAAGCAGGTCCAGCAGCCGTTTCACGAATTTAGAATACATAGATGCTCCTGTTATGTAAAATGGGCATAAAATTACGAGGTGCAGCCTTTCTGCCGTATCGGGGTATCCAGCGGGGCTGGAAGGCCTGCGCCTCGTATTTTGTCAGCGACGAAGCCCGCGCTCAGGAAAAGCAGCTCCGAATGACAGTGATAATCCGGTCCATCTGTTCTGCGGTCATCTTGATGTCGCTGGGCAGGCACAGTCCTCTTGCAAAGAGGTCCGCGCCAACGTCCAGTCCGTCCTCGCGCACAACAAAGGGATACTTCATGTAGATCGGCTGCATGTGCATGGGCTTCCAGAGGGGACGTCCCTCGGCATTGACAGCCTCCAGGGCCTGGAGAATTTGTGTCGGGCAGCTCTTGCCCGCTTCGGCGATATAGCTTGCTTCCAGATCGGTGCGCGTCTGCGGACACAGGGCCTCGCGATCGATCAAAATGCAGGAGAGCCAATGGTTCGGCTTTGCGTCAGCCTCGAAGGGGTTCATCCGAAGGGGGAGCTCCTTCAGGCCTTCCCGATAAACAGCGTATATGTTTGTCTTGCGGGAGATATGATCCTCCAGCCAGGGAATCTGGCCCCGGATTACACCGGCAATCAGATTGCTCATGCGGTAATTGTAGCCCAGCTCTGTGTGCTGATACCAGGCAACAGGCTCCCGGCTCTGGGTAGACCACTTGCGCACCCGCTGCATGGTCTCATCGGTATCGCACAGAAGAGCGCCGCCGCAGGAGCCGGTGATGATCTTGTTGCCGTTGAAGCTGATCACGCCAATATCGCCGAAGGTGCCGGTCTGTCTGCCGCGGTAGAGGGCGCCGAGGGATTCCGCTGCGTCCTCCACGAGCAGGGCGCCGTGGGCGTCGCAGATTCGGCGGATTTCATCGAGCTTGCCCGGCGTGCCGTACAGATGGACCAGGACCACAAGCTTCACCTCAGGGTAGAGGGAGAACGCGCGTTCGAGGGCAGCCGGATCCATATTCCAGGTCTCGTATTCCGAGTCAATGAAAATCGGCTCGCCGCCCTCGTAGAGCACAGGATTGACCGTGGCGGAGAAGGTCAGATCGCTGCAAAAAACCTTCCGACCGGCGAGGGAGCCGCGGACGGGATCGGGAGGACCGTAGAGCTGCACGGCACAGGCGCGCACAGCAAGGTGCAGTGCGGCAGTCCCTGTTCCGAGCGCAACAGCGCGCGGTCTTCCCACTAAGGCGGCAATCTCTTCCTCGACGGCGTTGATGTTCGCGCCGACGGTAGAGACCCAGTTGGTTCGGAAGGCTTCGTTTATGTATTCCAGCTCGCCGTTGTGCATGGTCGGCGTCGCCAGGAAAACTCTCTTTTCAAATCTTTCTGGTATTGATTTTCCAATGACCGTTTTCTGCTCCATACAGCTTAACCTCATTTTCCGGGTGGGAGATTCTTTTCACAGACAATAATTATAATGATTTTTGTCTGAAATGTCAATGTTGTAATCCGATTTCTTTGAAAAAACACGGCGAAAAACCCGGAGCGCGGCAGGTATCAGGGCTTTAACGGGCTGACAAATCTACCCTGCGGCGCAGAATTGTCCAGGGCGGAACCGGCTGCGGGAGCTGCATGGAGAAGACAGCCTGGGGTGTGCGGACCTCGCTGACCGGCTCTCCCTCCTCGCTGCGAAGGTCCCCTGCGGTGAGCTGGAAGGGCCGCAGATCGGGGCCCACGGCCTCCAGCTCGTCTTCCGCGGAAAACTTGTTGCGCAGACTGCAGCGGGCAAGCCCGTCTGCTCCGCATTCCGTTACAATCGCCACGACCTGATACTCCCGGACGTAGCGGGAGTCCTCGTAATACTGCCCCGGCTGACCGTAGAAGAAGCCCGTGGAGTAATGCCGGTGGGAGATTTTCTCCACCTCGTCTCTCCAGACCGGATCAACGGTCCGTCCCGCTGCTACATCGTCGATCACATGGCGGTAAGCGCCGGTGACAATGGCGGCGTAGTAGGCGGATTTCGCCCGCCCCTCGATCTTGATGCAGTCCACGCCGACGCGCATGAGGTCTTCCAGATGGTCGATCATGCACATGTCCCGGGAGTTCATGATATAGGTCCCCTTCTCGTCCTCGAAGACGGGAAAGTACTCGCCGGGCCGCTTTTCCTCCATCAGGTAATACTGATAGCGGCAGGGCTGGGCGCAGGCGCCGCGGTTGGAATCCCGGCCCGTCATATAGTTGGAAAGCAGACAGCGGCCCGAATAGGACACGCACATGGCCCCGTGGGCAAAGACCTCCAGCTCCAGGCTCTTCGGCGTTTTCGCCCGGATCGCGGCAATCTCCTCCAGGGAGAGCTCCCGGGCCAGCACCACGCGCTTGGCCCCCAGCTCATGCCAGGCTGCCGCGGAGGCGTGGTTCGCCACGCTGACCTGGGTAGAGACGTGGAGCTCGCAGTGTGGGGCGTACTTCTGGGCCAGCCGGAAGGCGCCCAGATCCGCCACGATCAGGGCGTCTACGCCGCAGGCGTCCAGCAGCTCCAAATGGGCAGGCAGCCTCTCCAGCTCGTCTCCCCGAGCCATGGTGTTCACGGTCACGTGGGTCCTGACGCCGAAATCGTGGGCCAGCCGGACGGCGACAGGCAGCTCCTCCGGGGTAAAATTCCCCGCGAAGGAGCGCATTCCGAAGCTCGTCCCCGCTAAATAAACCGCGTCGGCTCCGTATCGAACCGCCATATTCAGTTTTTCCATATCCCCAGCCGGGGAGAGCAGTTCCGGTTTTTTCATGTGTATTTTCCCGTGCGCTCCGATGGCAGCCTACTGTCCGGCGACGATGGATTGATACTGATCGGAGTTGACAAAGGCCTCGAAGTCACTGTAATTCTTGAAGAAGTGGTTCAGGCCGTCTACGCCGGTGGCGAAGTAATAGTAATCGGTTTGATCCGGATTCAGGACGGCGCGGATGGAATCCAGGCCGGGATTGCAGATCGGACCGACGGGGATGCCCGCATGCTGATAGGTGTTATAGGGGCTGTCCAGCTCTGTGGAAAAGCTGGTCCCGAGCAGCTTCGCGGCGTAGTTGACCGTGGAGTCCATGCCGAGCTTCGGATCGTCCCAGTTGTTGAGTCGGTTAAACATGACGGAGGCAACCTTGAAGCGTTCGTCCTCGTTCGCCGCTTCCGCCTCGATGATGGAGGCCATGGTCAGGATTTCCCGCAGGCTGTAGCCGCTGTTTTCGACCTTCTCCATCTCCTCCTCGTTCATGCGGGTATCAAAGTTCCGCAGCAGACGGTTGAGAACCTTTTCGGGCTCGTCCTTCAGATAAAACTCATAGGTATCCGGGAAGAGATAGCCCTCCAGACGGTTGGCTTCTCCGTAGGGCAAGCCCTTGAGGAATTCGTAATCAAATTCGTAATTTGCCGCGGCCTCCTCCAGCTTCTCGCGGGAGCAGACGCCGTTTTCTTCAAAGAGGTCGAAAATCTCAAAGCAGTCCGCGCCCTCGACAATCATCAGCTTCACCGTCTCCCTGGAGCCGGCGCTGGCCATCAGATTGTTGACCAGGGCGTGGTAGTCGTAGGTCAGGTTGATCTTGTAGACGCCGGGATCGAAGTAGTGCTCCGAGCCGCTGAATTTGCAGTAGAGCTTAAAGAGCCATTGATACTCGATGGCCCCGGCATCCTTCAGGGTTTGCGTGATGTCGTCAAGGTCGTCGGAATCGTTGATCACGACCTCAACCTCCTGATCCGGCCGCGTCAGGGCGAGCACGTCGTCCGCCCAGCGCCAGCCCCACTTCGCCGCCAAAAGCCCTAAAATTACAGCCGCGGCGAGGAAGACGGCGACCCAAATCAGCCGGGGAAAGCGGAAGCGCTTGATGTGCCGTTTCCGCTTTGCCGCCTTGGCCGGAGGCGTCACAGAGGGCTCCCGGTATTCCCCGTAGTCGTCGAAGGTATTGCCGAAATCAGGTGTGAACACCTGGGTTTTTTCCATGTTATTCTGCTGTTCTGCCAATGCTGTCTCCTCCAATCATCAGAGCGCTTTCGGAATGTGCGGCGCGGGCAGCTATCTTTGCGCAATCATTACGACGTCCTTGACCAGCAGGACCACCATCAGGCCCAGGAGCAGGACCATGGCTCCCGCGTGGATATAGCCCTCGTATTTGGGATTGATTTTCTTCCCTGTGATCGCCGTAAATACCGTGTTGATCAGCAGGAAGAGAACCCGGCCGCCGTCCAGGGCGGGAATGGGCAGCATATTCATCACGGCCAGGTTGACCGCCAGGAAGGCGCCGAAATAGAGAACGTAGATCACACCGTCGAGAACGGTCTTCTGCGCCTCGCCGCCCTGGACCATCACGTCCACCGCGCCGACGACGCCGCCCATGTCCTTCAGCCCGGCCTTGCCGGTGAAGATGTCCGTCAGGCCGTACCAGACCATCCGGGTGAAATCCACACATTCATAGAGGCCGTACTTCAAGGTGGAGCCGAGGGTTTTTTCCTCATAGTCCTCGAAATACATCCCCAGATATTTCCCCGTATTTCCGTTCCGGTCCGTCAGCTCGGCACGGGTCAGATCAAAATTCTGAAAGACAAGCTTTTCTCCGTCGCGAAGGACGGTGAGCTCGCAGCGCTCCGTGGGCAGACGGGACTCCAAAAGGTCAAAGTCGGATTTCATATAGATGCGCCGTCCGTCGATGGCGTAGAGGGTATCGCCCACCCGAAGGCCCTGGGGCTCCACCGTATTGCCGGGCATGACGTCGGTGATCTTCGCCGTCTGGGTGGGCCCGTAGGCGAAGCCCAGCAAGAGGCAAATCACCACAAAGCCCGTGAGCAGGTTCATAAAGGAACCGGCGCAGAGGATGATCAGGCGTTTCCACCAGGCTGCGTTGACGAAGCAGCGTGGGTCCCCGGTGTCCTGGTCCTCCCCCTCCATGGCGCAATAGCCGCCGATGGGAAGAAGGCGGAAGGAATACTGGGTCTCTCCGCGCTTCCAGCCGAAGAGCTTGGGACCCATGTTGATGGAAAACTCATTGACCCGCACGCCGGAGAGCTTGGCCGTGAGAAAGTGGCCGAACTCGTGGATGAAGATCAGAAAGCCAAAGATCAGGATGGCTAACAGGATATAAAATACAGTCATTTTTCAAGAAACCTTTCATTATTCGGAATGAAACTGTGAAACTGCGGCTCGGGCCAGGCGGTCCGCCTCCAAAATCTGCTCCAGCGTCGGATTCGCGATACAGGGCACCCTGTCCAGAGCCCGCTGAACCAGGTCGGAAATGTCGTAGAAGCCGATCTCCCGGCGGAGGAACTTCGCCACGGCGATCTCGTTGGCGCCGTTCATAACGGCGCAGGCGGTGCCGCCCTGTCGGGCGACGCTCCGGGCTATGGCAAAGCAGGGAAAGGTCTCCGGGTCGGGGGCGGCAAAGCTCAGAGGCGGACAGCGCAGCAGGTCCAGACCCGGAGCCGGGTTCTCCACCCGATTCGGATAGGTCAGGGCCAGCTGGATGGGGATGCGCATATCGGGCACGCCGAGCTGGGCCATCATGGCCCCGTCCCTGAACTCCACCAGAGAGTGGACGATGGACTGCCTGTGGATTACCACGTCCACCTGCTCGGGGGGCAACTCGTAGAGCCGCATGGCCTCGATGACCTCCAGCCCCTTGTTCATCAGCGTCGCGCAGTCCACGGTGATCTTCTCGCCCATTTTCCAGTTGGGGTGCCGCAGAGCGTCGTCCCGGGTGACGGCTTCGAGCTCTCCGCGGGTTTTCCCGAAGAAGGGTCCGCCGGAGCAGGTCAGAATGACCCGCTTGACCTCTCCCCTGTCATGGCTGCCCATCAGGCACTGGAAAATGGCGGAATGCTCGGAGTCCACGGGAATAATCTCGGCGCCGTGGGCCTTTGCGGTCTCCATGACCAGCTCGCCGGCGCAGACCATGGTCTCCTTGTTGGCGAGGCCGATGCGCTTGCCCAGCCGCAGCGCAGCGAGGGTGGGCTGGAGGCCCACCATGCCGACGACGGCGGTGATCACCGTATCTGCCTCCTCCGCCGCGGCGGCGGCCAGCAGGCCAGCCTCTCCCCAGAGTATTTCGGGCTTTGGGTCCGGCAGCAGGGCATCCAGCTCCTTCGCGGCGGCCTCTGTGGACATGGAAACGAGGCGCGGGCGGAATTCCGCGATCTGCTCCGCCATGCGCTGTACGTTGGTCCCGGCGGTCAGAGCGGCTACCTTTATCGGGAGATGCCGGACCACGTCCAGGGTCTGCCGTCCGATGGAGCCGGTGGAGCCCAGGATGGAAAGAGTTTTCGTCATAGTTTCACCTGATTATATTATTTCACCGCAAAGGGCAGGATTAGCAGCAGGACCTCCACCAGCGGCGCGACGACGGAGGTCGAATCGAAACGGTCTAAAATACCGCCGTGACCAGGGAGCAGGGTGCCGTAGTCCTTGATCTTCGCCTGGCGCTTTATGACGGAGAAGCTCAGATCGCCGAGGATCGAGGCCCCGGCGCCGAGGACGGCGTAGATGGCGACAAAGAGGTAGTGAATCCTGAACGCGAAGGCGAATTGCAGTATCAGGGCGTAGATCACCATGAAGATCACGGTGCAGATCACGCCGCCGACCGCGCCCTCCACGGTCTTGTTCGGGCTGATGACCGGGCACATCTTATGCTTGCCGAAGGCCTTCCCCGCGAAATAAGCGCCGGAATCCGGGACCATCGTGAGCAGAAAGATCACAAGGATGAAGAACTTTCCGTTTTCCATGACCCGGACGCGGATCAGAGCGCCCAGCAACCAGGGGATCACAATGCCAGCGAAGAGTGCCGCACAGACGGATTGGAAGCTGAGCTTTGCGTGAGCCGCCAGCATCTCCCCGAAGAGCAGACAGAGGAAGACTAAAACGGCTGCCATGGCGATGGTGCGGGAGAAATCGAGCCAGCTCCAGGCGCAGACCCCGACAGCCATCAGGCAGGCATAAACCAAAATCCGAGGATGCCTGCAAAAGCCCGCGCCGTACAGCAGCTCATAGGCCGCCAGAACGCACATGGCCGCAACCAAAACCGCCGTCCCCACCGGGGGCAGGAACAGAACGATGAACAGCAGCAGCGGCAGGCCGATCAGCGCCACCAGGATTCTTGTTTTCACTGGGCCTCAACTCCTTATCACATAGCTTACGTTTCCGTATCGCTTTTATTCTTCCAAGTATTTTATCACATTTCCGGGCCGATGTCAATGAAAAGGGCCGACTCCGCGGCCAGCCCTTTTTCCTTCTTTATTTCGCACCCCCGAAACGGCGGCTTCGCTTGTTGTAGGCCTCGATGGCGAGGTCCAGGTCCCGGGGGCCGAAGTCCGGCCAGAGGGTATCGGTGAAGTAGTATTCCGCATAGGCGCTCTGCCAGAGCAGGAAATTGGAGATGCGCTCTTCCCCGCTGGGACGGATCACCAGATCCGGGTCCGGAACTCCGGCGGACCAGAGGAGCTTCGAGAAGTCCTCCTCCGTCAGATCCTCGGGCCTGGCCTCCCCCGCCGCGCATTTGGCCGCGAAGGCCCTTGCGGCCCGGAGGATCTCGTCCCGGCCGCCGTAGTTCAGGCAGAAATTCACCTGAACGCCCTCATATTGCTTCGACTTCTCCACGGTCTCCGCGGCCTCGGCCCGGAGGGTGGGAGACAGCCGGGACAGGTCGCCGAAGAAGCAGAAGCGGACCCGGTTCTTGTCCATATCCCGGATCAGCTCCCGGAGGTACTTTTCCAGCAGCTCCATGATGGTGTTGACCTCCTCCTCGGAGCGCTTCCAGTTTTCCGTGGAGAAGGCGTAGACTGTCAAATATTGGAGCCCAATGGATTTGGCGTAGTTGGCGATGGTGCGGAAGGCCTCCGCGCCCACCTTATGCCCCGCCGTCCGCGGCAGGCCGCGCTTTTTCGCCCAGCGCCCGTTGCCGTCCATGATAATGGCGATGTGGGTGGGAAGCTCCATGGCTTTGTTGTCGGTTTTTTTGTTGAAGATGGGCATGGTGTACTCCTTCTGTTTAATCAGTTCGTTGGCAAATAAGGCGCGACGGCCTCCGCCCAGGGGCCGTAGGCGTTGAAATTCAAATGAACGCCGTCCCGGGTCAGTGCCGGATCCAGGGAACCGTCCTTTTCATACAGGACATACAGATCGACAAAGGGGCAACCCCTGCGCTCCGCAAGCGTTTTCAGGCCTTCGTTGAAACGGCGGACGGCGCGGTTGATCTCCCCGTTCCGGTCTGCCTCCTCGACGGGCAGGACGGACTGGACAATCAGTTCCGCCTTCGGGCAGGCGGCGCGAAGGGCGTCCAGCAATTCGGCATACTCGCGCAGGCAGTCCTCCGCGTTGTCCGGGCCCAGGGAGTTGATGCCGCCCAGGAGGAAGATCTTCTTCGGGTGCTGTTCCCCTACCTCCGGTACCCGGCGCAGCAGGTCCGCCAGGGTGTCGCCATAGACGCCGAGGTTGACGATCCGCAGCCCCGGAAACAACTCGTCAAAATTGCCGTCGCAGGTGATGGAATCCCCGAAAAATACGGCGTCGGTTGAGAACATATCCATGGGTGCCGCCTCCGATCCTGCTGCAAAAGCCCTCATCCGGGCAAGGGACCGCGGGACGGGAAACCCGTCCCCTACGGGTGCACCTGTTCCCTGATCCCTTTCCTCACCCTGATCCCTGATCCTTGATCCCTGATCCCTGAAAAAAGCAGGCCCCTACGGCCTGCTTTTTTCTCACAGCTCCATGAGCTCCTTTTCCTTGACGGCGCAGGCCTCGTCCACC
>CAMVKI010000009.1 GCA_947168005.1 uncultured Clostridia bacterium | reverse complement strand
CCCATAGCGCTCCAGCAAATGATCGTGAAACAGCAAATCGGGGCTGCGCCGTTTGAACAAGCAATCACTGGTCGTGATCAGATCCGGATAGGAGGCCGTATCGGTCAGGGAAAGCGCCTTCCGCTGGCTTTCCGAGACGGCAAAGCAGAAACAGCAGAGCAGCGCAAGCACCAGCAACAGCCGCACGGGGCGGAAGTATTTCTTTATTTCCAATCGGATGATTCTCATTTCATTACATCTCCTTTTTGAGAAAACCGCGCCAGGCGGCAAAGAACAGTCCGGCTCCGAAGAGGACCCAGGAACAGACGAGCTCCGGCTCCAGCCCGGCCAGGGGGAAGGCCGGATCGTCTCCCAGAAACCAGCGGGAGATCCGAAACACCAGCTTTTCGTCTTCGACTGTGAGCAGGACGTTAGCGGGGTTCCAGATCAGCAGCCACTGCCAGAGGGCAGGCTCCGGTCTGCAGAGGCGGACGGAGAACAACCAAGCGGTCACCATCGCAGCCACGAGCAGAAACCCGGGAAAGGCGTTGCGAAACAGCAGCCCGGCAGCCCCGGTCAGCAGGCCGAAGCTCAGCAGGATCCCCCAGCAGAGCAGCAGGCAGGCGGCAATATGCCCGACGAAGGAGGGGTCCTGCGCGCTGTGGGCTTGCAGGTAAACGCTCCTCGCCGGATGCAGGGCGAAGAAACAGCCGAGAGACAGGCCGGAGAGGAGCAAGAAGCTCAACGTCGCGGCGGCAAGCCCGGCGAGAATTCGCTTTCCGGCCATTCCTCGGCCTGTTTTGGCCGCATAGGTAACGGGCGCGGTTCGCGCGACACGCTCCCGTTCCAGACCCGTCAGCACCAGCCAGAAGCAGAGAAAACAGGATTCCGCCAGCACTGCGGGGAGGAGCTTGTTGTACAACAGCGCGTCTGAGCTCCCGATCAGTTCGGGCAAAAGCGCTTCCAATTCCCAGCCCGCGTTGGCCAAGGGAAGCTTGGTTTGTATGATGAGCCCATTCAAGATCAGAAATGCCGCCAGAAAGCCCCAGAGCAGCTTTTCCCGCAGCAGGAGCCGCAGTTCCAAAGCAATTTTGCGCATGGCGGCTACCTGTAGAACACAAGGAACACATCCTCCAGGGACGGCTCCGCCGGGACCGCCTCCGCAGGCAGGCTGCCTCCTGTGAAGCGAAGATGGACACGATTGTGTTCCTGGCGTATGGAAAGAACCGCATGGGCCTGCTCGAACTGCGGCAGCTCCGTATCCGGCAGGGTGATCTCAAAAATCTTCCCGCGCAGGTCCCGACAGAAGGATTCCGGGGAGCCCTCTCCGGCGACCCTATGGTCCTTGAGGAAAACCAACTGATTCGCCACGGATTCCACGTCGGAGACGATATGGGTGGAGAGGATCACGATTCGATCCTTGGAGAGACCGGCGATAATGTTTCGGAAACGAACCCGTTCGTTGGGATCCAGCCCCGCCGTGGGCTCGTCCAGAATCAGCACCTTGGGATCGTTCAGCAGGGCCTGCGCGATGCCCACCCGCTGGATCATACCCCCGGAAAAGGTTTTCATCCGCTTGCGCTTCACGTCCGAAAGGCCTACCAGGTCCAGCAGCTCCTCCACCCGGGCCGGAATGCTGCCTTTCTCCATTCCCTTCAGGACAGCAAGGTAGCTCAGGAATTGCGCCGGGGTCTGATTGGGATAGTAGCCCATCTGCTGGGGGAGATAGCCCAGCAGATCCCGGTAGGCTGCGTTCATGGCGCCGATCTCCACGCCGTCATACCGGATCTCGCCCTCCGTCGGAAAGGCCAGGGTCGTGAGCATCTTCATCAGCGTGGTTTTTCCGGCGCCGTTTGGCGCCAGCAGGCCATAGACGCCGGGTGTAAATTCCAGATCAATGTGTTCCAGAACCGTGAAACGGCCATAGCGTTTCGTGACGTCACATACTTTCAGCATAACAAGCCCTCCGTACATAGATACCATATCGATTGCAGAACATTCCGGCCAGCAGAGCATCAACGGCGACCCAGGCCAAAGCCGGAACCGCCTGCAGCAGTTCCCAGTAGAACCGGGGCCAAAGCTGGGCGGCGGCGCAGTTCCCGAACACCCACAGGGCCAGCAGACCGCAGGCCGCCCAATTGGATCGGAGTGATAATGCGGCTTGAATCTGGATCAGAGAATAGAGAAACAGCGACGAAAGAGAGACGCAGAGCAGCGGCAGGCCCTGGAGCCTGAGAACGCAGGACAGAACCAGGGTATAAAAGCCCACCGTGGCAAAGCTCAGACAGGTGATGCAGAAGACCCGAAAGGCCATCAGATGCCGGACCGTATAGCGGCAGGTCATCTTGATTGGCCAGGCCGGTCCCTCCGCCTCCTTCCAGACTGAAAGCGAAAACAGCAGGAAGAGGAATACGGGCGAAAAAGCGAACAGGAAAACGGATACTTGCTGCTGCGGATCGACAGATGTCTGCAGCTCCATGGCTCCTACGACGCCGACGACGGCAAACAGCGTACAGCAGATTGCAATTACATCCCACGTGCCGGCAAAAATCTGGCGAAGGCCAAGATTTCGGGACATATCCCGCAGGAAGGATCGAATTGTCGGACGCTTTGTCAGCGGCGCCTGTTCGCAGATCTCGCGAACGGACGCGCGGATCTGTTCCTCGCTCGGATACCGGATTGTCATGATTCGCCTGCCTCCTTTCGCAGCGTGCGGATTGCCGCGTAGTATCTGGTCTTGACTGTTCCCTCCGGCAGGGAAAGAATTTCTGCGATTTCCCGAAAGTTCTTTTCCCCATAGAAGCGCAGCCGCAGAATGCTCTGCAGTTCGTCCGGGAGCTCTGCAATGTGCCGCTGGAGCTGTCGCAGCTCCTCCGCATCCAGCCATTGCTCCTCGGGTGAGCCGTTGGCCGGGAGGGTCAGTTCCTCTAACGGTACGGTTTTCTGCCGGAACCGATAGGCCGGCGACCGGAAGAGATCCGCCAGCTTGTGGGACGCGATCCGATAGAGCCAGGTGCGGAAGCCGGCCTTTTTCGGATCGTACCGGTGAATGGATTGCAGGACCGCGAGGAAGACCTCCTGGGTGAGGTCCATGGCGGCGTCCATATCCCCGGTTTGCCGGAAGGCAAAGGCATAGATCTCCCGGTAATGGGCGGAGATCAACTCCTCTGCGGCGCGCCGATCTCCCTGCCTCTGGATCCGTTTGATCAGGGAAGCCTCTTTATCAATACTCATTTGAATCTCCAAACTCGGCCAGAAGGATTGTTCTGTACATATATTCGCTGAAAGACGGCCAATCGTTTTGCTTAGGCAAAAAAATTATATCATTGGATCAACAAAAACACAATGCCACCAACGGGAAGAACATTGGCGGCATTGCCTTGGTTATTCTGATTGTACTGCATTCGTATTTTGCAATATATCCTTTCGGCAGAGCTTCGGCTGTGTCTCACGGGACTACCTAGGCAAGGTCGGTTCTGGCAGCACCGCTACGGAGCATCCGTCACCGCAGCTTTTCCATCAGAATTTCATCTATCTCCTGCTCCAGCTGCTCTGTCTGGGCTTTGCGTTCGGCAATTCGTTTCTGGATGCCGGGGGCTTGCAGAGAGGATTGCTTCAGCAGCTTGTTGATTGCAACTCCTATTTCCGCTGTTTGGGCGTTCAAAAAAGGAAAAACAGTCGCACCGCGGCTGTTTTTCCTTTTTTGAAAGTCAACATATCATACAAAACGTAAACGATGCAAAAGACGGTTTCCCACAATTGACCAATCATGCTGATCAATGGAATAGCAATACGGAAACAACAACCGCCAAAAAGGCTGCAACCATTGTTGCCAATTTTAGGGTGTGCCAGAGGTCAACCTCGGCCCGCTCGGCCCGCTCACAGACCAGCCGATCCCGCTTATTGTCCAGGACCCAGCCGGACCCGATGAAATGGATCACCAGAGGAAACAGTCCAAGCGTAAAGGCGGGGGGGAAGTGAATTCCCACCGGGAGCAGCGCCGCGGCGGCGGCCTGGACCAAGGTCTGGGCTCTGTAATAGTTTCGGAGGAAAAGTGCCTCGCGGCTCTGAAATACCACAGACGCTTCCTCATTCCCGGGCTGCCTTACGGCTTCTCTGTGATCCCGCAGCTTTTCCAGCAGATACAGGACGCCCCGAACCAGGGCCGCCAGCATGGCGACAGCCCACCAAAGGGGGAACAGAAACAGACAATGCCACCAGGGCCGGGCCACCACGGTCTCTCGGCTGCCGTCCGGCAGGATTCGGCACACCTCGAAGCTGTCAAAGGTGTAAGGTCCGACCTGGCGGGTTTCCATCGAAGACCAGGTCGTGTGCTTGACCGGAAGCTCCGCTTCCTTTGCAAGCCCCAGGAAGCTGCCGTCAATGACGTCGTAGCAGTAGGCGTCGCCGTCGAAGATCACCAGCTCGCCGTCCAGCAGCTCAAACTCGGAATTCCGCAGATACGGCGTTCCCACGGACCAGAGGAAGGTCCCGGCTCCGTCGTAGACGTTGACCCGGTTGGCATTGTTGTAGCAGACGCAGAGCCGATCCAGGGCTTCGTCATACAGAACGGTCTCGATGCTGTCTGGGATCCGGCATTCCGGCCGGAGCGCCGCGTAGTCCTTCCAGCTCCGGGTGCAGAGCAGCCGTCCCAGCAAGCCCAGGGCAATGGCGCAGAAAAACAGCACACCCAGCAGCATATTCATTTTGGTTTTCCCGATGTGCATACCCGGAGCCCTCCTTTGGAAGCAGGATTCTCAAAGGGAATGAAACGCCAATACCGTCAAAAAGACGCCAAGGACAACGGACAGCAGGGCGACGGTCAGCACCACCGGGAAGCAGGTCCAGTCGAATTTCTCCACCCGGCTGTTCTCCCTTCGCAGGCGGCGGACGTTTGCCCACAGGACGGCAAGGCCGCCCAGCAGGGCCGTTCCCCATAGGTAATTGTCATATTGCCCAAAATAGACTGTCCCTTCTATATTCCGAAGTGGATCACAAAAGCGTGTTTCTCTTTTGCTTCTATAAACAAAGCGGCAAGCTCTGTGATGCCCAGTTTCTTCCAGACGATTTCCAGATATGTGTCAAGGGTTTCCGGTGGGATCAGCGTGATGCCGCAGTAGGCCAGCCCCAGCGCTGGCCGGTCCAGGCTGTGCCAGTAGGTTTTCCCGCAGCGGAAGGCATGCAAGCAAGGCTGGATGTCGTTATCTGAGACGGAGATGCAATTATACTTTTCCGGTTCATATTTGTCAAAACATTTGCCCGCCTGCGGAGCTTGCGACATGATCCCAAATTCGTGTTTCGGCATCTTCTCAGTCCTTTTCGAGCTCTTTGCAGCACAAATTGGTAACGGCGGTCAGCAGCTTGTCCAGCGTTTAATACTCCGAACACCGTTATTTCAGACTACCGTTCAGATTCGCCTTGCATGACCTGGCGGAGCCGCCTGCGCAGGAAGAGCCAACCGAAAAAGTAGTACAGCAGGCCAAGGCCGGACACGATTGTTGCCCCGAAGAGCAGCACATAACCCAAGGTGCGGACGGAAGACGGGTTAACCGAAGCGAGTACAAGGGCTATAATAATTGGAACAAAGAATATTGCCCACATCAGCATCCCCATCCGGGAAAGGTGCCGGAGGTAGTTGTTTTTTTGATAAAAGAGCTCGTACTTCTGTTCGGGGGTCAACGGGCTGGTGATCCGGCAGCATTCCATCCAATAACTGGCCATGGTGTACGCATCCACAACGTCTGCCTTCATTGTGCGGGTGATCCAATATCGAACGTCAAACATTCTGAATTCCTTCGGAAATTTGAACGTCATGTAGTAGGCAACATCCCGCGGCTTTGCCTCCCGGAAGACGAACCGGCGGAAGAAACCGACCCGTTCCAACCGCCAGCCGGCGGCCTCCTGGGCGGCCAGCCATTCGTCCAGCTCTTCGGCCCGCCAGTAGGGGCGGAGCCAGTGCTTTGTTATTTGAGCCTTTGACACAAACTCTCCCTCCTTTGGGCGCTCGCTCTTTAGCAGCGAAAGATATTCTTTTTCATCATTGGAATACGCGCCAAAATGGTGTAGCTTCATGATAGCGTCCGCGTTTTGCCAGCTCCAACAAGCATGGGTGATTTTTTTCCTGTCGGACCGGCGAAACAGGCCTAATTGAAATTCTCTTAGGCGATATTCCAGCTTCCAGGCAACATCCTGACGTGGAAACGACCGAACCCTGCCCCAAAGACTGCGATAACGTACAGCTTCTTTTGAAATCTCCAGCTTCCACAGGAGACTTCGCGCCAGGAAAAACACACAGAAAAGCGTAATTCCCAGCCAAAGCAAACACGCGGCTTGATAGCGAAGAAGGATAGAGGCAACTGCGATCACACAAGAAAACGCTGCGGCGATTCCCCATCCAACACGTGTACGGCGATCTGCGCAAATCGTTATGATGGAATCGTTCATACATCCTCCTCCGGGAACAACGGGTCCGTCACCGGGTCCGGCGGCATGCCGAGTTCCTTGCCGGAACCGACCCAATACGCGGCAAGCTTGCGGAGGCTGGGGTTGTGGCGCTCCGGGTGGCGGACCACCACCAGGGTCAGGACCGTCCAGCCCAGTGACAGTAGAAGCAGGCTCAGGCTCAGAATCAAAAGCAGGGTAAAGTCCTCCCGGCTGTAATATCCCAGGTGAAAGCGAATAAACTCAAAAACCAGAAGGCCCAGGAACATTGCCGGAATCATAAGGGAGAGAAACAGATTTTTCCAGCTGTTGGGAGCGTTGTGATTGTATGGGTCCGGCTTGCTCCGATCCTCCCGCTTCCATCTTTCCCGGGGGACCCGCTGGGACAAGAGCTGCAGCAGCTCCCGGTAATTGTTTTGGTCCGGAGAGACGGTGAAATGCTTTTCCCCACAGCGGATGATAATCTCGTAGCCCGGTGTGGCGCCCTTGGCGGTCTGCCAGGAGCCCCGGCGAATCTCTGTGACTTCTTCATAGCGATAGCTGCGGGCCTTGCCCAGCAGGGGCCCGTGCCAGGTAAAGCCGGCGTCGTCATACCGCAGCCACCAGTTCAGATAGCCCAGCTGCACGGGCCAAAGCAGAGGCAGAAAGAGCAGTAACAGCAGAGCCTTTTCTCCATCCCGGCTCCACTGGAGCGCCGTCATCCCAAGCCAAAAGGGCAGCCAAAGGAAGCCGATTGCCCCGAAGAAAAAGGAAATCGACAGAGACTTTTCCCACTCCGGCGACTTGCGCTGCCGCCGGACCCGGAGGCAGCAGACGCACAGATACGCGGAGATGCCGCAGAGGGCGATTGCAAGATAAATCATATCTTTCCCTGCCTCATTCTTTCTCGATATTTGCGGCGGATCTTCTGAATCTCCCAAAGGTCTTTTCGTTCCATGTATCTGTCATTTGTGTCCCTTCTTGATTGTTTCATCCTCCTGCAGGCGGGCCTTGTATTTGCGGCGCAGCCGGAGGGTATCTCGCAGCTCCCGAGGGTCCAGGAGGAAAAACCCGATGCTGAGGGCAAGCCCCAGGCCTGTCAGGACCGCGGAGATCACAGAGACCGTCGAAAGGTTCCTCCTGCAAAGGGCAAGATGGTCCCCGACGGTGGCGTAGGTCTTTTTCCCGGAGGACAATGCAATGATCTGATCCCGGAGGAGCCCGGTATGAAGCTGGGCTGTCAGGCGGTCCCCGGAGGATAGGCTTCCGGCGATAATGTCCTGCTGTAGTTCCTTGGAGAAGAAGCCCGCAACACGGTATTGGACCCCTTCGGAGGTCTCGATCACCAGATCGCGTCCGTATCTTCCGCTGCCTTCCCACCAGCTGTCGGCGTAAGCAAACTCCACCGGCCCCTTCGTCGGGCGGTACATGAGAAACAGCATCAGGCCCACAAGCAGCAGCGAGATCGCCAGGCAAATCAGTACCGGCGACGCAGCGGTGAGAAGCTGCCGCCGCAGACGGCGGGACTGCTTTTGCAGATGCTGTTTCGTTTTCTTGCGGTTTTGCATGGGAACACTCCTTTACGCAAACAGGGCGGCCAGGGCAAGGAGGACGGCAATCACAGCGAAGCAGGGAGCACGCCGGTGGCCTGCTTTTTGTCCACCTTGGACCAGTTCACCTTGTCGGGCGTCATCCTCCGGTGGGCGATGCAGTGTTTTTCTTGCACGTTTTTATCACATTATTTCTTCCTTTTCCGGTGGAAGCGGGCGGAGGGAAGCTCGAGATCGGAGAGCAGGTAATGGTCCTGCCAGAAGAACCGGCGGTAACGGCGGGAGTAACGCTCCGGGTGCCGGGCGGTGCGGATCATGCCGATATCGACCCAAACCATCGTTGCCGCGAACAGCAATAGAAAGGGGCCATAGATTCTGGTCTCCCGGTTGCTCAGTGCCTTGGACTGAGCAAAGGTCAGAATATCCTCACCGGTCCGGCAGCGGAGTGCAGCAATGGAGCGCAGTCCGTGATAGAGATAGACGTCGTAGAGCGTTGTTCCGTCACATAGAAGCTTCGGATCTGCGCCTATCCGCTTCGTGTTCATGTCCAGGGAGTAGGTCTCGCCGTCGGAGGCAGTCAGATCCCAGTCTCCCTTGTGCTCATGATAGTCCGAGAAGGAAAGGACCAGGTGATCGGCGGTCTCCGCAGTCTCAGCAGGCGTAAAATAATCATATACCATCCAGCAGATCAGCCCCACCATGAAGATGGTCAGAAGCTGTGTGACGACAAAGAGGAACCAGCCGTCGGGCTGGGGGACGTTGTGGTTGTAGGGGTCCCAGCCCCGGGGGACGTCGTTCGTCCACTGGGCCTTTTGCAGACGCTGGGACAGGGTAAGAAGGAAGTCCACGCGGTTTCGGCTCGCGGCGTCGATGAGGATGCGGCTGCTGCCCGCCTTGATCCAGAGGTCGTGGCCGGCCAGGGCCTGCTTGAACTTTGGCTTGCAGACAGGCGCGACGTCTTCATAGGAAACACGCTTCACCAGACCGAGGAGGTTGCTGTGGGTGAAGCCCTTGGCGTCATATCGGACCCAACAGTTGCAGTAGGCCAGCTCCAGAACCCAACCCAGAGCGGCAAAGGCCAGGAAGGCCAGGCCAAGCCATTTTCCCTGCCAGAGCAGGAGGGCCGTCGGAATGCAGAAGATCGCCGAGAGCATCCCTGCCATGGCAACAAAGAAGGGCTGGCTCATGAGCTTCTCCCCATCCGCGGCTGTGCGCTTCGCCTTTTTCACAAAGCATAAGGCAGTCAGCAGCAGGGTCAGCAGAACCGGGAGCAGTGCAAGAGGTTTCATTGTGTTCTCCTTTCCGAAAAAGAAAAACCCACACACGCTTGCGTGCATGAGTCTCGATCATACTATGATCGGATAAAACGATTTCAAAAGATTTGCGAGGCAGATTTGCGTCAGACGAGGCGGAGGACGCAGGCGGGCTCACTGCCCGGCAAGGACGACAACGACGTATGACACAAATCTGACCGCAAAGATCTGAAAGGGTTTTATGCGATGATAGTATCTGGGCGCACCGGCAGCGAAGCTGCGGGTTGACGGCAGGCCCCCGTCCGGAAGGACGGTACTACTCCCTCGTGGGTATTCAAGATTGCACGCTTATTATATCACGCCCCGGCCCCTTGTCAAGAGGGCCGGAGCAGTTTTTACAATTTTAGACGTTTGGTTTTTATATTACTATGTTGTTTCTTTGAAAATTGTGTTATTATATTTTTATATATGATCAAGTGCCTTATCGATTTCATTTTTTCACACAGAGCAGCATCCGCCCGATGTCTATCAAAAAAGTTTTACAAAAAGACATCGGATCATTGTCATATTACTTTTTGCTTTTCGGCTTAGTGGGTGAAGGGACCTTCAAGGAAAGGAGACTGACAAATGACAGACGAAGCGATCATAGGGCTGTATTTTGAACGGGATCAGCAGGCGATTGCGGAAAGCGATACAAAATACGGAGCTTTTTGCCGGTATCTGGCGGCTAATATCCTCCAAAACCGGGAGGACGCCGAGGAATGTGTCAACGATACCTGGTTGACCGCCTGGAACCGAATCCCACCCACGCGGCCCGAGCGGCTCAAAGCGTTCTTTGGCCGGATTACCCGGGACGTTTCCATTGACCGCTGGAGACATAACCGGGCGCAGAAGCGATACAACGGGACAGAGCTGATGCTATCGGAACTGGAGGACTGCGTTCCCTCTGCCCAAAACGTGGAGACCACCATGGAGCTCCGGGAGCTGACAGAGGCAATTGACCGCTGGTTAGGCGCATTGGACCCGGAGGAGCGCGTGGCCTTCGTCCGCCGCTACTGGCACGGCGAGGCCGTGAAGGACCTTGCGGATCATTTTGCCGTCTCCCCAAATCAAATGGCCCAACAGCTGCGGCGGCTTCGGCTGCGGCTCCGTCAGGCCCTCGAAGCGGAAGGAGTAACGATATGAAAACGAAAGCTGTCACCATGTACAATGCCATTACAGGCATTGACGAACGCTATTTATCGGAGGCGGAAGCGGATCCCGCCAAAACCAGAAACACATGGAGGCGATGGGCGGCAATCGCGGCAAGCCTGGTCCTTGTGGCAGGGCTTGGAACGGCCCTGCTGCTGGGGCGGGGCCCCGCCTCCACGGGAAACGGCACCGTACCAAATGACGGTTACTATTCTGTTTACGTTGGCCCGGTGCTGCCCATGACCGCCCAGGGGGATCTGGACGGGCTGACCGTGACCCGGGAAGTGGGATACGATTTCTCTTCCTATACAGCAGACAAAGATCTCCCCGGCTCTGCAATGGTAACGGATCGGTATGTTCTGACCAACACCACCGATGAAGAGAAACGTCTGACCCTGTGTTATCCCGTCTCTGGCCGTCTTTCTGATGAGACACTGAAATCTCTGGCCTTTACCGTGGACGGTGTTGTTGTTGCCCCAGATTTCCATCTGGGTCACGGCATTGAGCAAACCAAGGAATACACCCTTTCCTGGAACGAGTACCGGGAGCTTCTGACCCAACCCGACAATCTGCGTTCCTCCCTGCTGCCGGAAGCGACGCTGGACGATTCGGCCATCGTTTACACGCTGGCGAAGGACGGAGCCATAGAAGACGCGGAAAACCATGTGAGCCTGCGGTTCCGGGTTAACCCCGAAAAAACCGGTGTGTTTGTCAGCGGGATCACGTCCTGTTCTTTAAATGAAATTACAGGCGAAGTCACACTGGACTTCTATGTCGATGGGCGTGCGACTTCGTCCTCAGAGCCCTGCACCCTTGTGTTGATGGGCGGAGATCTGGAGGAGTATGCTTTGGAAGCATCTGATGCGAACGGTTCCGATGGCTGGCGGCTGGATCGGCAGGAAACGACGCTGAAAGAAGCGATCCAAGCGTATTATACCTGGATGACTGGGGATGAAAACGCTTCGCCGGATCAGACCAGCTTTGCCGCCGTGGCGCGGCTCCTGGAAGACAGGGGCTTGCCAACACTCCAGAACGTGCCCTACGAAGGGTTGACATCCACTGGAGAGCTGATGGCTGCTGCCTGGAATATGAGCCGGGTCATGTATGAGACGGTAGACGTCGTCGTCCCAGCCGGGGAAAGCGTGACCTTTGCGGCATCCCTGGAAAAAGAGGCCAGCTACCGCACGGACAGTTCTGCACAGAACGGTGGCGACGGCGGGTATGATATGATCACCCGGGCCGGCTCGGCGCTGAACTTCACCGCGCAGAGCGCATCTGTTGCCGGGCTTAATTATGTGGAGATCGTTGACAACAACTTTGGCTTTGACCCGGAGGCTGGAATCACCTCTGTAACCTTGGATCTCGACGTACCCTACTACTGGATGCAGCTGCGGAGAAATTGAAACTTTCTGTGGAGGATAAAACAATGAAAAGAAGGTTTTTATCGATCTTATGCGTTGCGCTCTTCGCCGCATCTCTGACATCCCTTTTTGCTGCGTGCAAAAGCACGCAGCAAGGGGCAA
Source organism: uncultured Clostridia bacterium (assembly GCA_947168005.1). Taxonomy (GTDB): domain Bacteria; phylum Bacillota; class Clostridia; order Oscillospirales; family Oscillospiraceae; genus JAFRPC01. The sequence goes on along the minus strand of CAMVKI010000009.1, from coordinate 15,388 downwards.
ATACGTCCATGAAGCCGGTGGAGGAGATCACGTCAGAAGAAGCTGCTGCACATACTACTGAGGCTCCTGTTTCCTCTACTCTTCCTGAAGAGCCAATTTCAACCGAAGTGGAGGTTCATTTCCCCGCCGAAATGTCTATGGAAGAGCTTGAGAAAAAGCTCGGATTTGGCTATACGCTTTTCAACGAGGATGCGTATCCCGGTACGATTGTAAGCAAATATGATGATTCCCTTGGCGAAACCGACGGCATCCTGCTGGAGTACACCTTTGACGGCTTTACCGTGTATGTTATGAAGTATGAAGAAGGCGAAATCGACGCCTATGACGGTTGGGAAACGGAATACGCGGAACGGGGGTCGGAAGTGATCAACGGCGTCGAGGTCCGCTTCCGGGGCCAACCGATGGTTCCTGATTACAGGGGCGTGGCCTTCTGGAGGCAAAACGGCTATCAGTATATCCTGAACTGCGAGACAGCTCCTGGCTCAGACATTATGAGCCTTCTCCCTCTGTTTATGGAAATTCCTCCCCACGATGATTCCAACTGACAACGGATATCAATCTCAGCTTGCGGCAGGCTGAGAGAGCGGGCGCTCTGGTAATCGATAAAGTGAATGGCATTTGGAACTGTGATTCCATTTGATGATGAGGCGTATTAACAAAAAAGAGAGCAGTTGGTGCATTGCATCGGCTGCTCTCTGAGCATTTATGGCGATAAAAAAGGAATGAAGCAATCAATTTGGTAATCAATCGTCCAGCCTTTGGTTTTCGGGTCGGCCCGCAGCTCCCGCAGGGCTTCTTCCTCGGTGCCGAACAAAGAGGGACCAAAGGCAAAATCCGGCTGCCACATGGCCGGTTTCGGATGCTTGTCACTGCGGCTGAGGACGGTCCAGTCCTCTTCCGACACGATCTCCAGACGTTCCAGATGGTAGGTGAAGAGCTTGTCCTTTCGCCGCAGCACCACGGCCCGCTGCAGCTTGTCCGGGCTGTAGAAGACCCGAAGCGTTTTGCAAAGCGGGTATTGGGGCTTCTCATTGGCCATTTCCTCCGCCAGCTTCGCGTCGCCTGGGATCGGGGGAAGAGTGCGAGACGCATCTTTCGTTTTTCGGCGGAAGACGTCTCGGAGAAAGGCAGGAAAGCTCCGCTTGCCGGCAGGCGCGGCAGCCCAAGCACATGGAATCTTCACACCCCAAACCGTGATATAGAAAAAGGGCTCCTCCTGCTCGTTTGGGTAGTATGCCTCCGCATCTTTTCCGCCCGGCTCGAAGATCAACCGCAGCGCTTCCGTGTCCTCCAATCGCGTTTCCTCCTTGCCGCCAGCAAGAATGGACCCGCTCACGGTGTAGTGGACCGCCGCGTACTCGATCACGCCGTCCTCCTCATAAGGCACCGTCTCGTCGGGCCGGGCCGCATCCACGCCGAAGCGCTCCAGCAGCGCCATCAGCTTCGGATATTGCTGCCTGACGTTCTTCCGATAGTGTCGGCAATAGGCGCAGGTGCAAAGCGTGTTTGATTGATAGTATGCCTGTGTTCGTTCCAGGTCTACGTCAAAGACGTTCCCGTTCAGCTTGATTTCCATTCTGTTTTTCCTCTTTAACCAAATAATTCTATGTATGGGACGCCCCGGTACTTTTCCTTCAACGCTTCAAACTGGTCCACGTATCTCTGAATGCGGGCTGCGTCCTTCTCGTAGGACAACGCAGGCTTTCGTTTGCCCACGATATAGGCGCCGGGGAGCTCCAGATGTTCTCCGTTCGGACCGCTTTTGTAAACTGTGTCATCCCGTTTTGCGCACAGCCCAAAGCCCTGCAGCTTCGGGAAATTGGCGACGGCCCAAGCTGCCTGCTCCGTTGTAAATTGGTTCAACGGAAAATCGAAAAGCTCCAGGCTCGGCATCTTTTCCAGGAATTCCAGGCTGCCGTCCGTGATCCGCTTCGCGCCAAACATCAGATGCGTCACGCCGGTATGGGCCAGGGGCGAGAAGGATTCCACCTCGGAGGTATCCCATACCGCGTCCTTGAAGCAGAAATATCGGAGGCCCGGCGCGGTCAGAATCCCCTCGATGCTGTGGAGCCTGGTAAAGTCGCTGACGCAAAGGCCCTTCAGTGAAGTGTTGCCGGTCATGTCCCAAAGCCGATCGATCCGCTGGTTGGCAAACCAATAGACGTATTCCAACTCCGGAAGCGTCCCCAGCAGGGACCAGTCCTCTACCAGCTTGTTCTTGAAAAAGTGGATGGCCCGGAGCCGCTGCCCGTAGGTCTGGATGAAATATTCAAATGTGTCCTGCCGCAGACCGCTGATGCGAACGGCCTCCGCCTCCGGGTGCTCGGCAAGCACGTCGATCTCCGGGATAGAGATTTTTCCGCCGCCGATATCCATACAAGCCTCATGCAGCCAGAGGATCTTGTCCTCATGGCTGTCCGGATCGACGCAGAAATGCCCGCGCCAGAACTGTTCAAAGGTCAATTCCATGGTAAGCTTACCTCTTTTTTTCACGCTTGATCCCGAAATCATTCAAGGATGGGCAGGCTCACATGATGCACATCATGCAGATAGCGTTCAAAAATTGCAAAGAACCGTTCAAACGCATATCGGCCATCGTTGCCAGAGATATACAAAATATGATTCCACCAGCAGGCGTAAGTATCCTGATCCGCAAGCTTTTCTTCGCGATACCAGATCACGAAACTGTGAAAGAGCTTTAGTGGTGATTCGGTATGTTCAAACCGGAACGCGATATCCATACCGGTAAGCAGATCCCGCAGGGAGAGCAGGGACGGACATCCAAAGTATACTCCGGGCCTTTTCTTCACGTCAGAAAAGAACTCCAACTCGACAAATTCTTTCTTCATGTTCATATATCACGCACCATCCATTATCGTTCTTGTCTGCGGAAATGCGTCTCCGCAAGGGCACGGATCTCCTCATAGCTGTCCCAGCGCAGTTCCTCCCACATGGCGTCAGAGATCATGCGGCGCTTGCTCATAATTGCCACGGCGTTTTCCCGGCAGCAAGAGCACAGGGTCGTCTCGTACAGGATCGGGAGGAGGTATTTTGGCGGCTTCGGGATGCCGGAATCCCGATCAAACTGGCGGAGGAGCTGGAGATGGACCCCATGCCAGCCGGAGGTGTTAGTATAATCGATATTCAGTCTAGCGATCCGGCTGGTCAGGAGTGTTTCATCCTCTGGCTCGTAGTTTTTCAAAGCGATAAGCAGACACCAGAAGGGCTCCTCGTCCAGGTGTTCCATGGCGAAGCGGCGAACGGAAGGATGCCGAAGCTCCGCAAGAGCTTCCAGGGCAGCGGTCCGGAGCGCGGGGTGCTCCGATCCCGCGTCTGCAATCACCGGGGATGGGTCCAGGGGATAGGGACAGACGGAAAAGACCTCCAGGGCGGTGGCCCTGGCCTCCGGATCTTTTTCCGCAAGGTAGACCTCGGCGTATTGGGGGGCCAACTCCGGCGCCTTCCGCTTCAGATAGATGGAAAGAAAGCGACCGCCCGCTGGAACAGACTGTCCCTTTTCCCGGGACGCCTCCTGCCGGGCCAGTCTTTGTTCCTCCTCCTCGCGCTTCAGCGTGTCGAAGGAGGCGAACCAGGCCTTTAGGGCGGGGTCTCCCGTCGCTTTTTTCCTCAACCGCCCGTTGAAACCCTTGGGTCTGCTCTGATAGAGCCATTCAAAATCCCAGGCGGTTAAGCTGGGGTTTTCCAGGAACAGACTACCGAGATCCGCCGCGATCCTGGTATAGTTCTCCTCTTTCCAGGCTAGGGCAAGGCTGACCGATTCCAGACAGTCCCGGGTCGCCCACTTCCGCTTGCAGGGCCGCCGGAAGGCGCGGAGCCGGGCAAGGATCTCTGCGTACTTTTCCCAAAGAACTCGCTCCGCCTCTGAATCTCCGTCCTGGGCGAACCAGGCCAGCAGCTCCGAAAAGCAGAAAATATCCCAGCCCCAATCCGGTTTTTTGTTCCGCAGCTTTTCCACGACCACGTCCCGAAAAGGCGTCTTGTCTTCATAGCAGGAGACGAGTTGCCAGACGTACCAGGTCCGGGCCCCCTCGCATTGGGTGTCAAAGGCCAGATTGTGACCACATGCCCAGAAGACCAGGTCCCGATACCGTTCGGGATCGTCTCTGACTGCAAGATAGCCTCTGCCAAGACCACGCTGGATTGCCTTTTTAACTTCTGTTTTTGTCACGTTTGATTCTCCTTACGTTCAAAAAGCTTCTGCTTGTAAGTGGTTTCAGCAAAAAACTGTTCAATAATCCTGAAACGATAGTAATTTGCTTGGCGCTCCGAAACGGCGTTCGTCTGTTCAAGGGCCGACACCCATTGATAATAATGGGAAAGCTCATGCACGAGAGAAGACAGGATCATGACATAGACTTCGGCAAGCGAGCATTCCTCTAATAAGGCCGCCTCCACTTTTGACGGAACTTTGATCCTCGGGGAACGTTTCGGATACCAGCGAAAGCTTCCGTATTTAAGGGAACCGTTCCGAAGCCTGACTTTTTCCTGGTTCAGAACGTAGACCGTTATATGAACCGGAAACACATACTTGCCGCGGAGCCACTTCGAAAAGTTCAGATAGAATTCTCGCAGTTCCGGCTCGATCCCTTTTTCGTAATGAAAGGAAATCCCATGATTGGATTGTTTACAGTTTGATTTTTCAAATTGTTGCCATAGATTCATTGTTTCTTCTCTCCGTTGTATCAGGGGAATTCTTTCTCATTTCCACCATGATGACTCTCACATATAGAGAACTCCCACGCCCAGAGCTTTGCCAGGGTGTGGTGATGGTTCTGGATCGTGGACAGATCATAGTCCTCCCGCATGGCAAGACCGGGCCACTTCTTTGCCTTCTCTGTAAATCCGCTTGCGGCAAGATCCAGATACTGTTGTCTCCTCGCTTGTTATTGATTCATTATACCACAGCGAAATGGAAAAAGCTATGCCGCCAACGGAAAAAAGGAATGACGGCATAGCAATTGTTAGAACGGTATGATTTGGAAGAAATCAGTTGTGCACGATTTGTCCTCTTCCGTGTCGCAGAGCTCGAAGCCTGAGAAATCCTTTCTTTATGTCCTTTGCAACCGCGGGAATGAGCTGGATAACAAGAAATACTCGCAAGAAAAGCGTATTTGTGTTCCTTGACGTCTCTGCTTTCATAATCATACCATATATCGTCAAGGCTTCCGGATCGTGATGATAAACCCGTCCACGTTATTGCCGGAGATCGTGTAGCTTCCGCTTGTCGGAACGATCATCTGGCCTTTGGGGCAGTAATAGAGCGCATAGCTTGTTCCGAGGCAAGTCACGGTGAGGTGTTCACCGGAAAAGCTGTAATTACGCAGATAGTCGATGTATTCCTCCAGGCAGAGGTTTTCTGCTTGCATGATATAAGCGTGCGGAAGGCCGACGTAGCGGAAGTGCCAGGATTCATAGTCGATGCCGGTGATGTCGCTTTTCTCGGGCGGGTAACGCTGGATGAAGCCGTATTCCCAGGCGTGTTCCACCGCCCAGGCATAGGCACCCTCGCCGTCGAAGCCGCCGCTGGTGCCGTCTTCGATGTTGTAGGTATCCAGATCGACGGCCAACCCGGTGTGATGTTCGCTGCAGCCGGGCAGGGCGAGATAGGCGTCCGCGTATTCCTGACCTTTGTTGTTTACGGCGTTTTGGTACAGACGGACCTGCGTATCATAGCTGCGCCAGCCGGCGACGATGTTGACGTCTGTTTTGCCGCTCTCCGCGGCGAAGGCATCCATCCACTGATTGAGCGCGTCCGCTGTGTCTTCGCGCAGACTAAGTATCTTATCTTTCACGAAGTAGCTCTGCGTCTTTTTGTCGAAGACGCTCACCGTTTGCGGCAGTTCAGGGTCGTAAGCGTGATCCCGGTTGACCAGCACCAAGGTCCCCTGGGACAGATCCTTCTCAGCCATTTGCTGCCAGCTCCAGCCCGCAGGAAGTTCCGACATCGAAGAATTTTGGGTGGTATCTGTTCCAGGAGGCATTCCTTCATCAGCGTTTCTCCTTCCAAAATGGGACAGGAGAAGCGCTGCCAGCAATACAAGACAGAGTGCGATCCCGGACAGGACAATTCTTTTGCCTTTGCGATGTTTTTTCCGCCTCATTTGTATTTTCGCCCTGCGCAGCCGCTCTGCGTCAGTGCTTGCAATCGTGAGATAGTCCGTATTCCGGTCATCGCTGGCTCGATACTGATTTGACAACTCAGGATGATGGGTATTTTTTTCTGTTTTCAAGGAATCATTGCCTCCTGCGAAAAATCTTTATGGCCTTCACTATATTAACGCTTGACACAGTAAAAAGGTAACAAGCAAAAAGCACTTCCTCGGGAATATGAAATCCGGATATGCCGTTTACTTCTTTTTCCGTTCCGTGACGATTCCTTCGCTGACCTCATACACCGTATCGCAGAGTAGGTCAATGTCCTCTGCCGCGTGGGAGGCGAGCAGGATTGTCGTGCCGTTGTCGCGGAGGGAACTGAACAGCTTCCGCATTTCCTCCACGCCGCTGCGATCCAGGCCGTTCATGGGCTCGTCCAGGATCAGAAGCGCGGGATGCTCCATGATGGCCTGGGCAATGCCCAGGCGCTGGCGCATACCGAGGGAGTATTTCCCAACCCACTTTTTGTCTGTGTCGTCCAGGCCTACCGAGCGGATGGCGGTGCGAACCTCCTCCGGAGTAATCTTCTTCCGGATCGCCGCCAGGTCCCGTAGATTCCGGTAGCCGGATTCATAGGAAATGAAGCTCGGCGTTTCGATCAGCACGCCCACGTCCGGGGCGAAGTCGCAGTCCTTACCCAACTGCTTGCCCTGCACGGTGATTGTACCGGTGGTGGGCCGAAGCAGGCCGCAGATCAGCTTGAACAACACCGTTTTGCCGGAGCCGTTACGCCCGACGAAGCCGGTGATTTTTCCTTTCTCTATCGTGAGGTCCGTCTTTTGCAGGACCGTTTTTTCCTTGAAGCTTTTCGAGACGTTTTCCAGTGTAATCATATCGTTCTCCTATCGTTTTCTGGCGCTCAATGAGCGCCGCTACGGCGTTGGTCGTAGAAATTGCGGCGCACGAAGCGCCATCCAAACAGTGTAATCAGCAGCAGCACGACAGCATTCAGGACTGCCGCAGCCCAAAGCGGGAAGCTGTCTTGCTTTGCTCCGAACTCCGCTGTGCGGGCCAGCGTGCCCCAGTTGCCGGGCAGGAGCAGCGGCAAAGCGCCGGGCATCCGACTGCTCAGAAACAGCGAGGCCAACTGCACGAAGCTCACAGATACGGCTGCAATCAATGCGTTTTGATACAATGCGATCAACAACACCTGCACCGCGGCAAGCATCTCCATGTGAAGCGTAAAGAGCAGCCAGGCCCGGACCGTTTCCTCCGTGGGCACGCGAAGCAAGCCAACGGGCAGCAGAAGCAGGCAAAGCGCCAGCACCGAAGCAAAGCACCTGGAAAGCACCCTCCAAAACCAGCGACGCCAGCCAGCCCGAAGCAGGACGAAGCTCTGGGGCTTCAAGAGCAGTCTGGCCGCGGGGACTCCTCCTGCGCAGTCTCCCAGCAGAAGCAGCAGCAGATAGAACAGCAGCCGGAAATATCCAACTGACGCAACGTCATAGGGCAGGCCGCCAAACAAAGAAGAAAATCTGTCCATCGGCTCACCCTGCTTTGGAGAGGTCTTCCCGCTTGATGCGCATGGCAGAGAGAATCCAGAGAACAGCAATCTGCAGCAGGAAGAACAAGGCGATATATATGCTCCGTTCCTGTGTCAGCGTTTTCTGATTCAAATCCACCAGGCTCATTGGGGAAAGGAAGGAAACATCCTTTTGGGTCGTCATCGCAAGCTCCTTGACCACCCGGCGCAGCACCCAGAAGCTCACCGTGATCATGCAGCCATAGCTCCGGCGGGTCCAGAGATTGAAGGCCAGCGACCACAGCGCCATACTCCAGAGCAGAAGGAGCTGAAACAGGAACATCCAGCCAAAACGGGCGTAGGGACTGGTTCCCTCGAAGAGATGCGTGGTTGGCGCGTCTGCCAGCCCCATTCCGACAGACTCCATAGCGCCGGGCGAACGGGCAAGGGCCTTCAGGAAAATGCTCCATTCGTTATGGAAGCTGATATGGCCCGAAAACACCAGCACCGTGCAGGCCAGCAGAAACAGAAGCCACAGCACAGCCGCGGCCATGGCGGCGAGAATCTGCGCAGCCAGCCATTTTTGCCGGGAGCTGCGGATCGCCGTGATCTCCATACCGGGATAGAGGAATGGGACGTCGCCCACCAGCAGCAGGAAGGAGATCAGCAGGAGGATTTGCGGAAAGAAGCTCGGAAGCAGGATCAAAAAGGGCTCCGCCGCCTGGAGCTGATACCCGCGCTCAGACAGATAGGGCGGTACCTTGAAGAAGACAATCAGCACACAACCCAGCGCCAGGAGCAGAGATACCCAAAAGCGGGGCCGGAACAGCAGTCTGCGCAAGCTGCTGCGGGACATTGCAAGAATTTCAGCCATAACGCAGCCTCCTTCTCAGACGCAGGTAGAATCCGCCGCCTGCGAGCAGCACGATCACAAGCACGTAGACAGCCAGGTGGATCAGTCCGCCGTCCCGGGTCTGGGTCATGACGCCGCCAGGCGTACACTGACCCGGATCGAGGGCGTAAAACACAAGCCGGGCGTTCTCCGGGGCGAACCGAGCGGCTGTCTGGGCCAGGACGGAGGCTGAGATCCAGAACGCAAAGCCGGACGCAGCGCAGATGTACTGATTCGCGCTCAGGCCGGAAACCCCATAGGCGATCACCGCATACATCCCGGCGTTGACGGCATAGACCCCGATCCGGACCAGGTAGCCCGCCCGGTTGGACATACGGGAGTAAAAGTAAATCCCTTGAAAAAGCGAATCCTCATAGGAAACGGGCCCCTTCAGAAAGAGAACGATGTACAAATGGAACAGCACCGCACTGAGCAGCAGAACCAAGGCGCCGGACACAAAGGCCGCAGCCAGTCCTTCGAGCGTGTAGCGGCGGGGCGAGCTGTGCATCAGCGGAAACTGCCAGGCGCCTCCTTTGCGCAGGGCGTGCCGGAGAAAGGAAATCGGCAGCACTGCCGCCACCGGGAGGAAGTAAGTCGTCAATCCCATCGCATAGGCGGAATCAAACAAATAGGCCGGTTGCGCGGACGCCTGCGAATCAAGGCTCAGAACCATAGACAGAAACAGGAGCACCGCGCTGATATAGGTCGCCGGGCAGACGATGATTTTTCTGAAATAGAATCGGAACATGGTCACCTCATCCTTTGCATTTTCCCGGATATGGCGTCTATCAGCATCTCAACGGGCGTCATTTTTCCGGTACCAAAATCGTATCCGGTCCCGGTGAGGCTCCAGCCGGGACGAATCGTCATTTCATCGGAATCAAGAAAATAGATCAGACTGCATTCCGTCAGTTCCATCACCATAGGCAGATCAGAAAGCCAGCCTGTCTCCGCTGTTTTTCGGAGCTCGTCCACGCTCATGCAGCTTTGCAGATCATAGCTTTCCTGCGCAGCGCCAGGGAGGATCGGAAGCTGCAAACTGATCGTCCCGTCAGGCTGCGCGAAGACGCAGCTCACCGGAAGCGGGGAATCTGTCTTCACGTCCATGGGGACTCCGTCAATCACAATCCCATAGCTCAGCCATTGGCCTTCCGGGACCGGGCCGGTCCATTGCCGCAGGGGAAAGCCAAGCTTCTGCTCCAAAAAGCCGCTGATCTCATACAGAACTGCCTGAGCGCGTTCCCGCGGGAGCCCTTTGAGAGACAATGAAGCGGCATTGATCTGAACGGAGAAGCTCTGCGTTTTGTCAGAATACGCGATCACACGGCTTCCATCCTGCCCCGTTTCAGAGCTTTGGGTCGCTTCCGGGAAAACAGCCTCCTTCAACTCCGTCCATAGAGCGGCGCAGTCCAGCGTGGTATAAGCGCGCACAGACACCGCCCCCTCCGGCTTGAACTCAGCCGGAATCCGCCAGAGGATGCCGGAAGACCGACTTTCAATGGCCTGGCGCAGCTCCGGGTCCAGATCCAGCTCATCCCAGTCGTTTGCCGTGGGCCGGGTTGGCTGTGTGATGGGGTTCCCGTCAGGACCTACGATCTCACAGCCAATCATGCAAAGCAGCAACGTAAAAAGCAACAGAAAAACAATCTTTTGATTTGTGTGCATGTTCATAGCCTCACGTTGTATATCGGCTTCCGGTTTCGACATCGTAGATGATTTCAAAGGGTTTTCCCTCACCGGTTTCCGTGCTGAAATTGACTCCTTTAACCCACCAGACAGGGACCAGCAGGCTTTTGGCTTCATCAATCAGATAACAGATCTCGCAGGAGCGATACACCACAATCGTCGATTCATTGGGATTAAAACGGGATTCCAGCGTGTCTCGCAACTCCTCCTGCGTAAAAACATCGGAAAGCCTGACCGTCCCAGCCTCCGCGCCGACAGAGATCGGAAGGCTCAGACATAGCGATCCGAGATTGCTCACATCCACACCGTGGCAGTCTATAAGATCGACCAGAATGTGGTTGTGAAACAACGCGCCAACTTGTACTCCGTCTACACAGGCGGTATACTTCTTAATACCATTGGTAATTGTCGGATCGAAGTCTGTCCATTCACGCTGTTCCACGCCGGTCCTCTTAGAAAGCCAGTCCGCCGTCTTGGGCAGAAGCGTCTCTCCCAGTCCAGATGGAAGTTGAAAAAAGTTGATATAATACCCATTGATATCCACCATGCAGCCAAAAGAAGTCTGACCCGATTTCAGTGCCAGACGGAGCCCGTCTAAAGTCTCCTCACGTTTCTCCACCGTAGCGTCCGGGAAAAGCTCCTCTATCAGCTCCTCGTAAAGCTCGTTGCAGTCGATTAAGCTATAACGCCAGATTTTAGCCTCCTGCCGGGTCTCTGAGAAGCAGTCCTCGGCCCAGATCAGCTTGGCCTTTTTTTCGGCCAGGGCTGCCTGAATTTCAGCGGCCAGCGGGTCGTCGTCCTCCAGAACATAGGGCGGCACCGAGTAAACCGGCCCGTTCAGGTCGTCGTCGGGGTCCGGCGCTGTGATCCGCTGCGTTTCCATGGCGGTATCTGACAGGACTGTCCCGATGGGTGTTTCGCCCATATTGGCTGCAGTGGATTCCACATCGTTCTCGCAGCCCGCCAGAAGCAGCAGGAAAGTCACTGCAAGAATCCAAGAAACAATTCTTCGTTTCGTTTGCAAATCAAGCGCCTCCCATATCATATCTGCTCCCGGTCTCAACGTCGTAAACGATCTCAAATCCGGTTGCGTCGCCAGTTTCATAATTATAGCGAACCCCCTTGACCCACCAGACTGGAACCAGCAGGCCTTTCACCTGATGGATCAGATAGCACACTTCGCAGGAGTGGTAGACTGTAATCACAGGTTCATCGGGGTTGAAATCATATTCGAGGGTCGTGCGAAGCTCCTCCTGAGAAAACCCGTTGGAGAGATTGACCGTTCCGGCTTCTTCGCCAACAGAAATCGGCAAGTTAAGCCGAACATTACCTCGATCACTTCTGGTTAGGCCATAATAACTCTGGAGCTCGTTATTCACCGGGGAAAGGCTCAAGGCGCCGATTTGGATTCCGTCTATGCAACCGGTGTAGACTTCATCCCCATCTATACGCATTCTGTCATAAAACGTCCATTTCGACTGCTCCACACCTGTTTTTTTGGTAAGCCAGTCTGCTTCCTTCGGGAAAACCGCCTTACCTAATTCTGATGTAAGCCCAAAGAATTTGATTAGGGCCCCATCACTTTCCACCTTGCAGCCAAACTTATTATCACCTGATTTCAGTTCCAGACGGAGCCCGTCTAAAGTCTCCTCGCGGCTCTCCACCGTTGCGTCCGGAAACAGTTCCTTCAGCATTTCTTCGTAAAGCTCGTTGCAGTCAATGACGGAATAATGCCAGATTTTGACCTCCTGGCGGGGTTCCAAAAAACAACCCTCCGCCCATATCAGCTTTGCCTCTTTGGCCGCCATGGCTGCCTCAATCTCGGAAGCCATCGGGTCCTCCTCCGGAAGAAATGGCTGCACCGTATACACCGGCCCATTCAGATCGTCGTCTGGATCTGGCGCAGTGATCCTCTGTGTTTCTATATCGGTTTGGGGCATGGTTGTCCCGACGGGCGTCTCGTCCGTATGCGATGCAGTGGATTCTACGTCATTTGCGCACCCCGCCAGAAGCAGCAGAAAAGTTACTGCAAGCAGCCCCGTAACAATTCTTCGTTTCGTTCGCAATTCAAGCGCCTCCCATATTATATCTGCTCCCGGTCTCAACGTCGTAAACGATTTCAAATCCGGTTGCAGCTCCAGTTTCATAATTGTAGTGTACTCCTTTGACCCACCATACAGGGACCAGCAGGCCCTTCACCGAATCAAGCAGATAACACAGCTCACAGCTGTGGTAGACCGTAATCACGGGCTCGTCGGGGTTAAAATTGAATTCCAGGGTCGTGCGAAGCTCCTCCTGGGAAAACCCGTTGGAAAGCTTGACGGTTCCAGCTGCTTCGCCGACGATAATCGGCGAGTAAAGGATGACAGAACCTCGATCACTTCTTAGTCCATAGTAGCCTTGGAGCTTGTTATTGACCGGGGAAATACTCAAGGCACCGATTTGGATTCCATCTACGCAGCCAGTGTAGACCGCCTCCCCATTAAAACGCATTCTGTCGTAAAACGTCCAGATTGACTGCTCCACGCCCGTTTTCCGAGCAAGCCAGTCCGCTTCTTTCGGAAAAATCTCCTCTCCCAGCCCTGCCGGAAGCTGATGGAAATAGGTTGCATACCCGGTACTTTCCACCACGCAGATGAACTTCGCTTCACCTGATTTCAATTCAAAATGCGTGCTATCCAAATAATCCTCGCGTTTCTCCACCGTCGCGTTTGGGAACAATTCCTTCAGCAGTTCTTCATAAAGCTCGTTGCAGTCAATGGTAGTGTAGCGCCAGGTTTTGACCTCCTGGCGGGGTTCTGAAAAACAACCCTCCGCCCATATCAGCTTTGCCTCTTTGGCTGCCATGGCTGCCTCAATCTCGGAAGCCATCGGATCCTCCGCCACAAGAAACGGCCGCACCGTATAAACTGGCCCGTTCAGATCGTCGTCAGGATCGGGAGCTGTCGGCCGCTCTTCTGTTAATTGCCCGGCTGTCTCCGGAGCGCCCTTGTCTGTATGGGGAGCTGCCGTTCCAACGGGCGTCTCGTCCGTATGCGCCGCGGGGGATTCCACATCATTCCCACAGCCGACTGCAAGCAGCAGGCAAGCCGCTGCAAGCAGCAGAAAAACAATTCTTCGTTTCATACGCATATCAGATCCTCCAATTTCTGTTTTACCAGGTGTAGCGGCGCACAGTGTGCGCCATTCCAGCGACATGCAGGTGGCGCACACTGTGCGCCGCTATGGTCGTGAACTTCCCGGTCAGCGGCTTCAATTCATCAATACCGAATCAATATCTTCTACGGCGATCAGTCCATCCATGATCTGCAGCAGATCTTCCATAGGGAACCGTTCCGGACCAACGGAGCAGATTGTATAGTCCGCGCCGTCAAGCTGCCACAGGAGCTGCGCCGCCCAGTTGCTCTCGTAACAGAGAACCGCAGTGCCGTTCATGTCCCGCTCCGTTTTTTCATAGCTTTGGTTCAGAGTCTCCCAGTCCTTTTTGATCCAGCTGTTTCTGCCTTCCATCGAGATGCTCAGCTCCAACACGGTGGGTTGGTGAGGACCTTCCTTCAGCCAAAGGAAAAGATACTCTCCGTTTCCGTCTCTGCTGCCGCAGGATTGCTCATATCCCTGCGGAATCGTTTCCGGGAACAGGATACGGTCCAATATCAGGCTTGGCCGGGGTTCCTGTGAAGAAACTGCTTGTTCTTCGGTCACGACGTATTTCGTCGCGTCGCTGACCGGCTGGATGCTCTTTAGAATCTCCGCGAGTCTGGCGTCTTCCATGGAGTAATTGACCTCCATGGAGAAGAGATAGAGACCGTCCGACCAGTAGAGCTTTTGCAGACCGGGATGTTCCGCGTGGACGCCGTTCTCGTCCTTCTCAGAGGGCTCGACCGCGAGCCGCTGCACGGTATAGCCGCCCAACTCCGTTTGCGTGATGGAATAACCGGCGTCAAAGCCGGTGCTGACCGTGTCAAAGGTCTGCCCCTTGGCATAATCAGGCCACGCGACCTGCCGGAACAAGACATATTCTCCGTCTTCGTTCTTCCATTGGAGCAGGCTGTCCGTGCGGAAGTTGACCGCAGCGCCTTTCATCACCGTCAGGGGAATCGGCTTCATTTGCTCCGCGGGAAGCATCGGCACGTAGCAGGTCGCAAGCCTGGAGGGCGCGTCCTTCGACATCTGAACGTCCAGCGAAATGTCCAGTGAACTTTCGCGGACGTCGGCAGGCTGGCCCTTTTCCACAAAGATTCTGGAAACGCTGTATTGATTTGCCGTAACCCCGAACAGCGCGTTCCAGATTATCGGAGCAGCATAGGCCGTGAAGGACAGCAGGGCGATGATGGCCGCGGCCATCAGGATTCTTATCTTGACCCGATGCTTCCCGGAGGCCAGCCGCTCGCTGTGCTCCAGGTCCTCATCGCTGGCCGCGCCGATGGCGGCGATCAGATCCAGCTTCGTCATGGCAGGTAGCCCTCCTTTCGCAGATGCTCTTTCAGCTTTTTCCTGGTACGGGACAGCAAATTGAGTACGTTGCTCTCCCGCATGGCGTAACGTGCCGCGATTTCTTCCGTGCTTTCAAAGAAGAAATAGCGCCGCAGAAAGACGTCCCGTTGGGTCTTGGTACAGTCGGAGAGGAATTTGCGGATCGTCTCCTCCAGCTCCTTCCGCTCGACCTCCTCTTGGGGCTCGTTACCTATGCTGACCAGATCAGGAAGCTCCTCCAACGCCAGCGTCATCCCAGCGCCCCGTTTTTCCGCTGTGTTTCGGTGCCAGCGGTTAATGGCCAGATTTCGCGTGAGCCTTGCGAAAAACGGACGGAGCTTCGGCGGTTTCTGCGGCGGCATCACGTTCCAGGCGTGCAGCCAGGTATCGTCCAGGGTTTCCTGCGTGTCCTCGTGATTCGCAAGCACTCGCTGGGCAATGCCATAGCAGTACGCGCCGTATTTTCGCTCCGATTCGGCAATCGCCGCTTCCTCCCGCGCCCAGTACAGCGCCACAATCTTTGCGTCCTCCATCCGCTCACCTCCAATCACTCTCTACTATTATATACACAAAATGAAGGCCATTTCTATCACATAAAAACAAAAAAACAGCAGCGGTTCAGTGTACCGTTGCTGTTTCTCTTCAGAGATGAAATCGGGGACGGTTCTCATTTTCATCTTGTTATGTCAACTCAGATGAAA
>CAMVKI010000008.1 GCA_947168005.1 uncultured Clostridia bacterium | reverse complement strand
ACGGCGCCGTTGACAGCTACGAGACGCTCGGCGGAGCCGCCGCTGTGGTCCACGGAGTAGGCGTTCTGCACCGAGGCGCGCTGGGCGCTCTGCATGTCCGCAGCGGTGACGTTCTTGACGCCGCCGTATTCGGTGTAGTAGCCGCCGTAGAGGCAGTCGCTCGGAACCTTGTTCACCAGATCGACGGTATTCTTTAATCCGTCGGTCCGCGTGATCTCCACGGCCTCGAGCTTGCCGGTGGCGGAGTGGAAGACGTAGGCGTAGCTGGCCCAGACCGCGTAGAAGTCGTGGTAGGGCTGGCCTTCGTCGGCGTAGACCTGGGTTACCTGCATCCATTCATTGGGATTGGCGCCGCCGATGTCCGCGCTGGTCAGCTTGTCCGAGCTGGGGAGATAGTAGTACTTGCCTTCCGCGGCGTTCCACTTCAGGTACAGATCCTCCTCGGTCAGATCGGGATAAGCCGTACCGCTGGTGCCGGAGCCGACGGTCGGCTTTCTGGCCCAGCCAAGGAATACGCGGTGCTCGATCTCGGGCAGCTTGCCGTTGGTGGCCTTGCCGGTCCAGGTGGTCGGCGTGGGGATATTGTAGGGCAGGTTCATGGTCAGATTGGTCTGCTCATAGCGGTCGCCCGCGCCCTCGCCGAAGCCGGCGGTGGTGCCGTCGTTGGCGTACCAGTAGATGTGCGTGGTACCGGTGGTATTCTTCATGCCGTAGACGGCACGGAGCGTAACGGTGTACTGCACCTCCCAGGCGTAGAGGAAATGGGCGATCAGGGTCAGATCATCGTGGACCTCTTCGCCGAAGTTGTACTGGACCTCCTGTCCCTCGCTGTTCTTGTAGAACCAGCCGAGGAAGTAGTAATCCTCACGCTGCGGATCGGTGGGACGGGTGACGGTGCTGCCGTCGGTGGTCTCGTAGGAGGGATAGCCCTCGTCTGCCATGGAGACGCCGTCTTCATCCACAAAGCTCACCTTCCAGGTGGACTCGCCTTCCTCAACGAGCTTCTTATAAAGGCGGACATTTGTGAAGGCAGTCCGGCTTACACCGGCGTAGGGGGCGGTGGTCGTAGTGGAGACGGTGCCGGAAGCCGTGCAGGGGTAGAAGTACATGACGTAGGTATTGGTGCTGACCCAGGTGTTGGTCATGGAGCCCATGTTGTCGTTGGTGTTGGGGGTCCACTTCCAGGTGTCGCCGGAGCTTGCCGGATAGACGCCGGCAGGGCCACCCGTGTTGCCGACCCAGAGCAGAGACCTTTCGGACTCATAGCCGCTGGTGATCGTGCCGCCGTCGGAGTCGGAGAAGATCCAGTGGCAGTACTGCAGATCGGTCGCGGCGCCGTTTGCGCCCACGACGTATTCCACGCCGTCTTCGGTGGAGACTGTGGCCGGGGCCAGATAGCCCATATAGCCGGTCTTGCTCGTTCCGTAGGAGAAGGAGAGGCCGTAGTGATCCGCGGCGCTCCCGTTGTAGTTCACCAGCAGATAGGGCTTGCCGTTGAGCACATAGGCAATCAGGTAATCCTCGCCGGGAACGATCTCCTGGGTGGGCGCCCAGCGCTCGTTGCTGACCGTATTTGCGGTGTAGACGACGGTGCGGCTGTGGTCGCCAGAGGGCATATTGCCGCTGACGAGGGGTTCATTGGGGGTGAAGCCTCCGATCGTGGGGCTTTGGACTTCATACGGCGCGCCGGCCTCGTACTGACCCACATAATCCTCGTAGGCCTGGCTGCCGTCGGCAAACTGATAGTGGATGGTCAGGGTGTACGTTTGGGCTGTCTGTTCGGTCTTCTGGAACAATGTCAGCGGCAACGCGTAATCGGAATCCGCATCGGCATCAAAGGAAGTCACTGTAGTATCGTCAGAACCAACCAAGCAGGAAATATACTTGCGAAGATAAGTGGAACTATAGTAATGGGAAAGATAATGCGTCGAGCTGTCCCAAACCCAATAATTGTTCCACGTGCTGTTGCTCGTATCGGGATAAAGCTGAAGGTCATTAATGCTGCTGGTGCTGTCGTCGTAGACACGAAGATAATAATTATTGTTGTAAACAGACTGGATATTATACTTGCTTGTCGAACTCACATAGCTGATTTTCCAAGCCGTGTGTTCCAGCGTTGCACCATTGAAATCCGTCGTATCGACGCCGGTAACATACCCATTCGAATCCAACACAGCAGGAATTGCATAGCAGACCTTTGTAGCGGTGTACCCAGACAACGACGCGCTGGTGTAGTACTTGCCGGTCGCGGGGTTGTAGCTCATCAGCAGGTACGTCTTATTGGTGCTGCTGTCGGTATAGCCGATCAAATACTCCTCTCCGGAGGTGATGGTATCCACGGGCTTCCAAACGTAGGACGTATCCCCAACAGGAGCGGAGGGCGTCACACTTTGAATGCCGTCAGCGGGGGCCACGGTTTCGGCCAACTCCGCGATACGGGTCTTGGGCTCCGTCGCCGGGCGAGCGTCCACAGACTCCTCAGGCTCCGTCACAGCGTTGTTGCCGCTGCCTGGATTGGTAGACCAAGTCGGGGTACCAGCGCTTGTAGTCTGTTTGTAAATCTGGATGTTTTTCTGGTTAGAACTTGACTGATAGGCACAAAATCTCGGACTGCTTGGATTAAACTGCAAATAACGTGAGTAATTGAAGTTCGAAAGCTTTGCTGTACCATCCGTAAACGTTACACTCCAAGAAGCCTTGCCATCAAGCGTAGTCGAAACAGGAAGGTTATTACTGCTTGCACAAGACAGGTAATTATTTCCGTTCTTAAACGCATAATTGCCCGTAGTGGTTCCTTGTACGACCTCAAGCGGATATGTACCAGAAGGCATACCCGTATATTGTGTTGCTGTTCCAATGTTATTTGAAACTCCGGTCAGCTCATAGTTTGATGCTTCATAAACGAAAACCACAATATCGCCGACACTAATCGAAGTTGCCTTTTCCCAACTCGGATTGCCGTCAGAATTCATATACACGGCATAGAGCGTACAGCTGCTCTCCGGAGTGAAGGAGCCGGTCATAGGATTCGGATCTGCGGTGAAGGTTCCATCAGTGCTGAGCCATCCGGCGAACTGCCAGTTGCCGATATTGGACAAACCCGTGGGCAGGGTGACAGAATTGCCAGAGACGACATCGACAGTCTCACCGTACTGCGCGCCGTTGGCCATGAAGGTCACGGTATAGGTATCGCCTTCTCCGCTGCCGGAGCCTTCAATGGAAGTGGTATAGTAGGTGGTGCTGGTCTGTGTTTCCTTCCAGAGCTGCAGCACGTTAGCGTTGCCTGAGCTGGCGCTCCAGAAGTAGTAGTTGCTGGTGCTGAAGCCGAAGTAGGGAGTTGAGCTGCTGGCTGCATTCAGCAGCTGGGCTGCGCCGCTGGAATTGATAGCGGGCGTCCATCTGCAGTAGGAGTTGTTGATCGCCGTATAACCGGACAGGTAAGCGGAACTGTCCATGCCGATATAAGTACCGGTGGACTTGCACCGCACGGTGTAGTAGCTTCCGCTGGCGGCCAGCGTGACGACGTAGGCGTCAGCCACGTTGGTCAGCTTGGTATCCGTCACGGTAATGCCGGAGTTCGCCAGGGTGTTAGCATTATTAGCATTCTCAATCTGAGCGCCGTTGGAGCTGGGGGTCACGCCAGTAAAGACGTATTTGGTAGTTGTGTTGTTGTTGGTGATGACGTAATTGCCAGTCCAGTCAGAAGGTGCAGAAGTGAGAAGCTCAAAGGCAGTCCCGCTGTCCTCGGTGCGGGAGAAGAGTGCGTAGAGGGTGGCGTCGTCGCCGTTGACCGTGAAGGATGCAATCGGGGTGACGGTCTCGGTGGTCTCGGTCACAGGATTCTCCACCCAGCCGAGGAAGGTATAGCCAGCGGGAACGCCGGTGAGGGACGTGGGCAGGGTGACGGAAGCGCCATCCTCCAGACCGGTCTGGTCGGCGGGCTGGGTGACGCCGGCGGGGACGGAGAAGCTGACGGTGTAGCCCTGCAGCATGGGCAGCGTGGTCGTTTTGCTGTAGCCGCAGACGGTGCAGGTCTCGGTCTTGGAGCCTTCGCTGGTGGTGGTAGGCGCGGTGTAGGCCGTCTGCTCCATCACGTGGGCGCCGCCGGCTCTGGTCTGGCAGACGGAGCAGATGTGATAATGTCCGCCCTGGCCGCCCTGCTGATACTGCCATTCGCCCCAGGTATGACCGGTGGCGGGAATGGTGGGATTGATTTCGGTAGTATGGGCTTCATCGGAGAAGCACTTGCCGCAGAGGTTGCAGACCCAGTGGGCCTCACAGCCGTTCTCGGTACAGGTAGCGGGCCTGGCAGAGACCGCGCTAACGCTGCTGTGGTCGCAGTTGGGATTCGCTACGGGAACTCTTTCCTCCAGGGCCTCCTCCAGACGGACCTGCCAGGTCTGGCCGGGGTAGACGCGGCGGCCTGTGGGCTCCATCTTAACGGTGTCGTTCTCAACAACGTAGTCGCCGTTGGAATCCAGAACGGGCTTCATGACCTCCCAGTAGAGGAACTGCTCACCCTGGATCTCGGGGACAGAGGCGGCCTGGGCGTAGGCGTCGGCCCGGTCCACGTAGGCCTCCGGGTCCAGCCATTCGTGGGGCCGATCGTTTACGTTGAAGTAGCCGGTGCTGGGGAGGTTGTCGCCCAGGTAGTTGACGCGGATACCGACGGTGCCCTCGGGGTCCTGACGCCACTTGGCGTAGAGGCGGATGGTGTGGACCACGTTGTGCTGCTCGCCGCGGGCGGTGCGCATCTTGTCGGCGCTCTCATAGCCGGCCGTCTCGTATTCGCCGCTGTAGTCATGGGACTCCCAGTCCGTATCCCAGGTGTCGTCCCAGGCGCTGCCGCTCAGGGGATCCGTGCCGCGGCGGGTACTGCCGTTCATTCTGGCGGCATAGGCCTCGTCGCTCTCGCCGGGCATCTGAATGCCGTAATAGTACGCCTCGTCGCCGTAGACCATGCTGTCGTTGGCGCCCATGGAGAAGTTAAAGGCGTGCTTGAACTCGGGATCCAGATACCAGCCCAGAAGGACCCAGCCCTCCCGGGTCACGTTGGCGATTCTGTTCTCGTCAACCTGTTCGCCGTAGTCCAGACGCCAGGTGGAGCTGTAGGTGCCGTCGGGGAAGCTGATCTGAGCTTCGCTGTCGCCGCCCGCATAGTCCAGGAAGACACGGTAACGGGTCATGGTCCACTTGGCGTAGAGCGTAAGGTTTCTGGCCGGCATTCTACCGGTGAAGTTAAACTTATTCTGGAAAGTATTATCTGTGTACCAGCCTTCGAAATAATATCCTTCCGGACCATCGTCGGGTATATAAAGCTCCGTGGTGCTCAGCGTGGTCTCATCGATCCTCTTGTACGCAAAAGCCGCAGTATGCTGCCGATAACGCAGGGTCTCACGTCGAACCTCGCCGCTGTTGGACATAAACACTAAGTCGTAGTTATTCAGCTGCTTGTAGGCGTAGGCGTTATTTCCGTTTATGTTGTCATATCGGAAGGTGTAGGTGGTGTTTCCGTCCAAGGAGACAAAGGTAGACTTTGTCATGCTGTCTTCACTGAGGTTGTAGCCGATGAAGGTACGGCCTGTAGAATTGCCGATAACCAAACCAACACGGTTCGTGACGGTATCGGTACTAAACTCTTCGCCCCATTCGCCGGTATCCGGGTTCTGGGAAATTTGATGGAGTGTCTTTTCCCCCGTGCTAACGAGATTCGTCCGGCAAAAATAGTTGATGGTATAGGCATTGCCGGAATAATTGGAGCCTGGCGCATAATCCGTTACTTCCGGCATCATTGTATAGGTGGTATTGCCGCTGCTGTTCGTCCCAGATGCATAGCAATAGACATAGGGGTCTTCAACTTTGAACTTCGCCTTGTCCGTATCCGAAATCTCCGCCCCATAAAGGCCGGTAATAGAAGCAATCAAGTCTCCGGATGTTGTTCCCTGCAAAAATACATAAATAGTTCCCGTGTAGCTTGCACCTGTCGAGGTAACTTTGAAGCTGGCATAACTTTGACGAATAAGGTTTCCACTATCTGTAGTATCGCTGGAATCGTATACAAGGGTCAGCGGGATTGCACTATTACCACTAACGCCGAAATACTGTATATAGGTGTAATAGTAGTAGTAGTAGTCACCTTCATACATCGTATCGCTTGTTGAACTGCTGAATGTTCCGTCGTAGAAATTCAAGGTAACAGGCATACGGTCATAGTAGACGTAGAGAACGGCGGAGCCGTCGCCGCGCACCGTCACACTGTTGTTGGCATTCTTCTCGGTGCTGTACTGATAGTACTGCCCCAGAGCGGAAATTGCTTTCGGATAGTAGTCATTCTGCGCAATGCCCGCAGAGGCCAGGGTCGTATCGTTGGAGGTGCCGCGGCTGAAAGCAGAAACCGTATCACCGGATTTGGTCTGAACGTAAGTTCCGGTGGTATTCCTCCAGGAGCGGGAAACGCTGTCATAGAAGGAGTAGGTGTTATTGCTGACGTCGCTGTCATAGGGATCCGTGGCATTCTGAACACGGAAGACCACCGTATAGCTTGCCTCGATAGGCGTCCACTTGGCGTAGAGGGTGGTGTCCTTGGTCAGAGCCTGGCCGAAGGTGTAGCGGTTTCTCAGGGTGGGGTCTGTGTACCAGCCCTCCAGCTCATAGCCCGGGCGGGGATGCTCGTTCTTGAAGGTGGGCTCGGCGGTCAGGGTTCCCTTGGGAACGAAGTCGGGGCCCTTGTACTCGCACTTGGTAGGGTCGCTGTCGTTGTTGGCGATGTTCGGATCGAAAATCAGCCAGTAGCCCTCTTGCAGATAGGGGTAGAGCTTTAGGGTCTCGGTGACCGTGTATTCGGTGTTGTTGCGGATCACGGGGTCGGGATTCGCCGCGTAGGTGGGATAGTCGCCCAGGGTCAGAACGTCCTCGCGGGTGACCCAGCCGGTGAAGTTCTGGTTTTCCTTGAAGGGCGTGTAGGTCATGTTGATCAGATATTTCTGACTGTCGGTCACATGATGATAGTCGGTACGCAGAACGGCGCCGGCCTGATCGTGGAACTCCACGTAGACCACGTTGTAGACCATGGCATAGAGGTTGCGCTCCGTCGCGATCGTACCATTGATGTAATCCTGCTTGATCTTGGCGTTCATGTCGTCCACGGACATGCCTTCGGTATTTTCGTCGAAGGTATTCTCACGACACCAGCCCTCGAAGGACTGATTGGCGTTCAAATTGGGAACGCCGGGGTCGTAAATGAGCACGGTGTCGTTATCCTTGGCCGCCTCGATCTGGTTGCTGCGGATGATCTGCTTGTTGATCAGCTCCCAGTCGGAAGCATTGGCGCTGGGGCCCGCTTCATTGTTCTTGCGGACATAGAAGTTGACGGTGACATTGTAGAACGGGTTGTCGTCGCCGCTGACGACCGCGTAGACGGAGAAGTCCCTGGCGTAGAAGCGAAGGGCCTTTTCGGAGCCGGAGCGGCTGGTGTTGACCAGCTCGGCCTCCACATACTCCACGTTGCCGTCGGGTCTGACGTGGACGACGGTGGGGTTCTGGATGTTTTCCAGGCCCTCCAGGGAGATCTGGACCTCCACGTCGGCGCTGGGCTCCAGCTCGGCGCTGTCCTTGGTGAAGGTGATGTCGGCGGCGGCATAGAGCTCGCCGCTGACCTTGGCCTGAATGGCAGCCAAAGCGGCCTCGTCGGTGACGCGGCTGACGGTCATTTTGGTGTTTTCGGGAAGGGCGCCTTCCGGGGCGTTGACGGAGACGGCCATGTCCTCGCCGGCCTCGCCCTCAAAGCTCTGGGCGGGCATGGGCTCAGTGGGGGCGGTCTCGCCGTTCACCAGCAGGTCCAGCCGCATCATCAGCTGGGCAACCTGGGCGCGGGTGGCGGTGGCCCTCGGGCGGAAGCTGCTGTCCTCGAAGCCGGAGACCAGGCCCGTGCCGGTGCAGTAGATCACGGCGTCCCGGGCGTAGTCGGACACGCTCTCCATATCGGAGAAGGTACGGTCAACGGTGTTCTCCAGCTCATAGCCCTTCAGAGAGATGTACTTGTAGAGCATCACGCACAGATCCTGCCGGGTGAGGGCACGGTTCGGCGCGAAGAGGCCCTCTCCGACGCCGGCTGCAATGCCGTTCTCCGCGGCCCAGGCCGCGGCGCCGGTGAACCATTTCCCCGAAGCGGTGTCGGTGAAGGCAGCCGTTTCGTTGTTCGTCTCCGCTTCCGCAACCCGGGCCAGCACCGTGACCATCATGCCGCGGGTGAGCTCCTTGTTGGGCGCGAAGGACGTTTCGCTGACGCCTGCCATCCAGCCCTTCTCCTGCACATAGTCCACGGCAGCCTTGTACCAGGCGTTCTCAGAGACGTCATGGAAGGACGCCGCCGAAGCCGGCACCAAGAGCATGGAGAAGGCCATAAGAACCGCAAGCATCACGGCGGTGATTCGAGTGAGCTTTTTTTGCATTGTTTGCGTTCCCCTTTCATATGTTATATATAACTTTTTTATTTTTTGCATAATATCTGAATGTACACACAAAGTATACAACAATTTGCAAATAATTACAAGGGGGCATTTTATGTATTATGTACATTTTGATTAATTTGATACAGTTTGTCATGTATATCATTGTGATTAACCGACGTTTTTGTAAATATTGATGAATTGTTATGCTTATTACTGTTATACCGCACATGTTGTATAGTCCGCATGAATGCACTCTGTTATACAGCATATTACAGGTTCATGCGCCCCCCTTTCCCATTTCGTTCCACATATCCGCTTCAAGGGAGCTCCGCGCACCAAAAAAGCGCCTTCCCGCAGGCGGGAACGCGCTTTTACGGAGCGGAATAATCCGCGCAAGCCCTGGGCATACTCCGGGCGGGGGTGATTGGGTGAGCATCGCGGTGATTCGGACGGCGGCGCTCTACGGACTGCTGATTTTAGCGGTGCGGCTCATGGGCAAGCGACAGGTGGCGGAGATGGAGCCCGCGGAGTTTGTCGTCACCATGCTGTTGGCGAATTTAGCCTCCGTGCCCATGCAGGACAACGGCCTGCCCCTGCTCTCCGGCGTGGCGCCGATTCTGACCGTCCTGGCCCTGGAGCTGATCCTGGCCGTGCTGGCGATGAAGCTTCTCCCGGTCCGGCGGCTGCTCAACGGCGTCCCCGCCCTGCTGATCCGGGACGGACGCATTGACCAGCGGGCCCTGGCCGCTTCCAGGGTCAGCCTGGACGAGCTGGAGCAGAAGCTCCGGGAAAAGGACGTCTTCGACTGTGCCGAGGTCGCCTGCGCGATTCTGGAGACCGACGGCGAGCTGACGGTCCAGCTCCGGTCCGCGCATCAGCCCGCCGAAAAGGGCGACGTCGGCGCCCCCCTCTCCCCTGCCGGTTTATACTACAATATTGTCGCCGACGGGGTGGTGCTGCCCGAAAACCTCCGGGCCGCCGGGCTCGACCGGGCCTGGCTCCGGGCCGAGCTGGCCCGCCGGGGCGTCCGGGCGCGGGACGTGTTTCTACTGGCCGTGAACGAGGCCGGGGAGCTGCGTTTCGTGGAGCGGGAGCGGTGAACGCGCCTGGGGGGCATTTTTGAAAAGAGAGGATGCGATGAAATATTGAAATATTTGTTTATTGGCCTGGCGCTCGCCGGATTGTTGGTTGTCGGGTGTTTTTGGAGCCGACAGGCCGTCACGGTCCGGGCCGAGGCGGTGGCCGCGCCGCTGGAGGAAGCCCTGGAGGCTTTTCGGGCCGGGGACGCGGCGAAGGCCCGGTTCCTCGCCGCCGAGGCGGCGGTGGAATGGGAGCGGAATGAAAAGCTGCTGGCCTCCCTGGTCAGCCACGAGCGGACCAACGGGATCGGACAGGCCCTGGAGGAGCTGGCCCTGGCCCCGGAGGAGGAGCTGGGCAGCCGCCTGGCCGGGACCCTGCGGGCTCTGCGGGAGCTGGCGGCGCTGGAGCGGGCGACAGCCCGAAATATCTTCTGATAAGATTCGAAAAAAATGGGCCGGGGACGCGCGGCGCGCTTCCCCGGTCCATTTCCGGAAGCTTATTCCAAAACAAAATCTTCGCTCATGATGGAGTCGTCGTGGATGACCCACTCCTGGACGTTGACGGCCTCATAGGTGTCCTTGCCGGTGCGCATGACGACCCGCTTGATGCCGGCGTTGATGATGACCCGGCGGCACATGGAGCAGGGCTCCACGCTTTCCAGATATTCGCCGGTCTTGGCGTTCCGGCCCGCCAGGAAGAGGGTCCCGCCGATGCACTCGCTGCGCTGGGCGGAGATGATGGCGTTCATCTCGGCATGGACGCTGCGGCAGAGCTCGTAGCGCTGGCCGTGGGGGACGTTGAACTTGTCCCGGATGCAGTAGCCCAGGTCGATGCAGTTGTCCCGGCCCCGGGGGGCGCCGTTGTAGCCCGTGGAAACGATCTCATCATTGCGCACGATGATGGCCCCGTACTGCGAGCGGCCGCAGGTGGAGCGTTCCATCACCGTTTCGGCGATGTCCAGATAATAGTTTTCCTTGTCGATCCGTGCCATTGCAGATTACTCCTAAATCAAAAAGTTTTGCTTATTATACCACATGATAAATCAACTTTCAAGCATAAATCACAAAATATGCGGGTTTTTATCGACAAAAACCCGCATATTTTGTGTTTTTTCCTCCACTTTCGCCTTAAAACAGCAAGGGAAGCTCTCTCGGCAGGTAGGTTCCGCTCTTTTCCTCCAGGACGGTTCCGTTCTCCACGCACAGGCGTCCCCGGAGCCAGACCTGGCGGATGGAGCCGTTGAGGGGAAAGCCCTCGTAGGGGTTGTAGTCCACGTTGGTCACCAGCTCGGCGGCGCGGACCGCGTGCTCGCCCTTCGGGTCGTAGAGGACCAGATCGGCGTCGAAGCCCTCCTTGATCGCGCCCTTCCGGCCCCAGAGGCCGTAGAGCTTGGCGTTGTTGGCCGAGAGCAGCTCCACCATTTTCTCCTTCGTGATCCGGCCCGCGACGACGCCGTAGGTATAGAGCAGCGCCAGCCGGGTCTCCACCCCGGGCAGGCCCCCGGGGATCTTGGTGAAATCTCCCCGGCCCATGTCCCGCTGGGCCAGGGTGAAGGAGCAGTGGTCCGTGTTGACGGTCTGGATCTCGCCGGAGGCCAGGCCCTGCCAGAGCCGGGCCTGATCCGCGGGCTTCCGCAGGGGCGGGGCGCAGACGTAGCGGGCCCCCTCGAAGTTCCGAAGACCGTAATAGCGGTCCTCTAAGAGCAGGTACTGGGGGCAGGTCTCCACGTAGACCTTCTGACCCCTGGCCCGGGCGGCGGCGATCTCCGCCAGGGCGGGAACGCAGGTGGTGTGGACGGTGACCACCGGGGCCTCCGCCAGGGCGGCCAGCTTCAACAGACGGCCCACGGCCTCGGCCTCGGCCAACGCCGGACGGCAGAGGGGATGGGAGGCGGGTCCCAGCTCCCCTGCCGCCTTTCGGGCGGCGATCAGGGAGTCGATGACCCCGGCGTTCTCGCAGTGAACCCCGGCGATGGCCCCCAGCTCCCGCAGAGCGCAGAGGGCCTCATAGACCGGACCGTCGCCGATCATCATGGCGGGGTAGGTCAGATACATCTTGAAGGAGCTGACGCCCTGGGCGATCATGGCGGGCAGCTCGGCCCGGATGGAGGGGTTCCAGTCGTCGATGGTCATGTGAAAGCCGTAGTCGCAGGCCGTGTGGCCGTCGGCCTTTTTGTGCCAGAGCTCCAGGCCGTATTGGAGGCTCTCGCCCTTGTTGGGGCAGGCGAAATCAATGACGGCGGTGGTGCCGCCCCGGAGGGCCGCCCGGCCGCCGCTGCGGAAGTCGTCGGCGGTGGTGGTGTTCGCCACGTCCAGGTCGAAGTGGGTGTGGGCGTCGATGGCCCCGGGGAAGAGCAGCAGCCCCGTGCAGTCCACGACCCGGGCGTCCGGGCTCTCGACGTGCTCAGCCACAAGCTCGATCTTCTCGCCGCAGACCAGCACGTCGGCGGCGCGGGAGCCGTCGGCGTTGACCACGGTGGCGTTTCGGAACAGAGTTTTCATTGACATCGCTCCTTTTCCCGTTTATCATAGCAGGGATATTATACCACGAACCCTTCCGGCTTGCAACTTTTTTCCCGCGTCGGACGTATAGAGAGTACCTGCGCAGGTCGATGGCTGTTTTCCGTGGCGCACAATGTGCGCCGCTACGGAGGGAAGACAGAAATCGGAGCATATCAACGGAGGTGATTGCTTGCAGGACAAGCACGAATTGGAGCTATGGTATCGGGAGAATTTCCGGACGGTCTGGAACGTCTGCCTGAGCTTTCTGAAAAACCCGGCGGACGTGGAGGATGCGGTCCAGGATACCTTCCTCCGGCTGGCCCGGGAGGACCGGGCCTTTGAGAGCGGCGAGCACGTCAAGGCCTGGCTCATCCACACGGCAAAGAACCTCTGCCGGGACGAGCTGCGGCGGCATCGGCGGCGGGAGCTCCCCCTGGACGAGGCCCGGAACGCCGCCGCCCCGGCCCCGGAGATCGACGAGACCCTGGCCGCCCTGCGGAGCCTGCCGGAGAAATACCGGACGGCGATCTACCTGCACTATTACGAGGGCCTGCCCGTGGAGCGGATCAGCCGCCTGCTGGACCGGCGCGAGAGCACCATCCGCAGCGACCTCCGCCGGGGTCGGGCCAAGCTGAAAGAGCTGCTGGAAAGGAGTTCAACATGAAAAACGATAAAATCGTCCAAGCCTACGACAGGGCCGCGCCCGCGCCGGGGACCGAGGCCCGGATCTGGGCCGAAGTCTCCCGGGCCGCGGAGCAGTCGGAACGCCGGAGCGCAAAGGCCCGTCCCGTTCTGCGCCGGGCCCTGCTGGCGGCGGCCTGCCTGGCCCTGCTGGGGATCCTGGTGGTCGGGGGCTACGCGGCCTACGAAAAGTGGAGGCTGCCGGAGCCGGAGCCCTATACCCTTGACCCGGAGCATGGCAACGTCTCTGTCCACACGGAGCAGAGTTATCCCGCCGCCCCGACGGAGGACGGCGCCCCTGCGACACAGGCCCCGGAGCCCGGGACCGAAGCGCTCTCCGACGCCTGGTTTATCCAGCGAGGCCGGGAGATCCTTGCAAAGGCCGGGATCGAGGAGATCATCGACGACGCCGTCACGGTCCGGCGGCAGAAGCATCTGTACTGGAACCGGGAGGAGGTCGAGGTCTCTTATCCCGACGGGGAGGACGGGATCGAGGTCGTATTTGACGCCGAGCGCGGCGTCTTCCTGGGGATGACCGGGATCCGCTGGGTCCTCTCCGATACGTCGGCCTGCCGGACCCAGGCCGAGGCCGACGAACTGGCCCGGCGCTATTACGAATCCCTGCCCGTGGAGCAGGGCTACGTGATGACCTCCTGCGAGAAGTACGACGAGCAGTTCTGGTCCTACGACTTCTGCCGGGAGGTGGAGCCGGGGCTGTACTCCTGGTACGAGTGCGTCCGGGTGACCATCAACCCCGTGGCGGGCACCCTGGAGGACTGCGTGGTGTTCTACGTGCCCCTGCTGGACGACCACCAGCCGGGGGACGTCCCGCTGACCGAGGAGGAGGCCCTGGAGGCCCTTCGAGCCCAGGGCATCAACGTAGGCTCCGGCAACGGGGTCAGCATCGAGAAGGTGGTAGGCATTCCCAACTGGATGTTCACGGACCACGCCGGCGTCAATCTCCAGGCCCCCGACGTGAGCCGTCTGTGCTGGAAGGTGAGCTATGAATGGGAGGGCGAGGACTTCACTACTTCGACCTACTACCTGGTGGACTACTACACCGGCGAGCTCCTGGGCGGCGACACGACGGGATAAACGCCAGCAACGCGCAAACGCGGCAATTTCCGTTTTTGGAAATTGCCGCGTTTGCGTTTTTCGTGGCGCACGCTGTGCGCCGCTACGGCGCGCAGGCGTAAAGCTGTAGGGGCCGATGCCCACATCGGCCCGTCCCCCCGAATGCGGCGCGGGGCATGGCGCAGGCTGTGCGCCGCTACGGCGCGTAGTCGTACAGCTCCTCCAGCAGTTCGGCGGTAACGGAGCCGGGGGCGTTGTAGAGCACCGCGCCGGAGCGGTCCAGGACCACCGTGTGGGGCAGGACGTTGGAGGCGCCCAGCAGGGCGGTGACGGTCCCCTCGGCATCCACGGCGAAGGGCAGGCTGAAGTCGGTCTCCGCCAGCCAGGCGGCGACGTCCTCGGTAATCATGGGGCCGTGGAGCGCCAGGACGGTGACGTCCGGGTGGGCGTCGGCGAAGGCCTCGAAGATCGGCAGCTCCTTGACGCAGGGGCCGCACCAGGTGGCCCAGACGTTCAGGACCGTCACTTCGCCCCGGTGCTTGGAAAGGGTGAAGACTCCGCCGTCCAGCGTCTCGATGCTAAAGTCCGGGAGGGTCTGGCCCACGGCGTTTCCGAGCTCCGCGGCTTGGGTCTCCGCCGGGCTCGGCGCGGGGGCGTCGGGGGCGAGGAAATTGAAATAGACCAGGGTACCGGCAAGAACGGCAAGGGCAAGGGTCCAGGAAATAATACGGTTCCGTTTTGCGGGAGTCCCCGGTTGAACGGACACCACCTCATCCGGCATCGGGCTTCCGTGAGACGCCCGATGCCACCTTCCCCGCAAGGGGAAGGCTTTTTTACCGGCCCGGAAAGAGATGGCTTTCTCGGGGCATTTATCGATGCATTTGCCGCAGGCGACGCATTCCCGGTCGCCCACCCGGCGGATATCCACGGGGCAGACAGCCCGGCAGACGCCGCATTCCGTACAGCGGTCCCGGTCCAGCCTGACGCCGACCAGGGCCAGCCGGGACATCAGACTGTAGAGGGCGCCCAGAGGGCAGAGGAAACGGCAGAAGGGCCGGTAGACAAAGACGCAGGCTGTCAAAACCCCGAGCAGGACAGCCAGCTTCCAGGCGAAGAGGGAGCCCAGCATGGCCCGAAGCGCCCCGTTGGACGGGTGGAGAATCAGGGCAACGGCCCCCTCCAGGGTGCCGGCGGGGCAGATATACTTGCAAAAGGCGGGCAGGGGCATCCGGCGGAAGGCGAAATACAGGGGCACCGCCAGAACCAGGGTCCCCAGCAGGACGTATTTCCCCCAGCTCAAAGCCCGGGTGAGGCGGCTCTTTTTCAGCTTCGGCGCGGGAATTTTGTGCAGCAGCTCCTGGATCAGGCCGAAGGGACAGAGCCAGCCGCAGATCGTCCGACCCAGGCTCAGGCCGAAGAGCAGCAGAACGCCGATCACATAGAAGGCCGGCCGCCTGGCCGAGGCCGCCACGGCGTTTTGCAGGGCCCCCAGGGGACAGGCCCCCACGGCGGCGGGGCAGGAGTAGCAGTTGAGCCCCGGCACGCAGAGGCCCTTGGTCTCTCCCCGATAGATTTCGCCCTTGACGAAGCCCTTCAGGTTGGCGTTGTAGAGCAGGGCGGCATAGAGCTGGACCAGGCGGCGGGTGGTGGGCCGGGGCAGCCGACGTTTGATCTTATCCAAGGCCGATACACTCCGTACAGAGATTGGCGGCCTTGATGAGGACGTCCCGCAGACCGCCGTTGAGGACGCCGAGGACAATCAGCCCCAGGGCCAGGACCAGGAGCCCGGCCCGCAGCACGTCGGCGCGGCTCATCCGCCGAGCCTCGTGACGGCGATGGTGATCTCGTCGCCCGCTGCCTTGACAAAGATCTCGTCGCCGCCCTCAAAGTCGTAGCCGTCGGGCAGGGACAGGACCTGAATGCGGTAGGCGTAGGGCTCGCCCACGTACTCCGCCCTGCCGTTCTCATCGCAGATCACGGAGACGCAGCTCTCCTCCGTGCAGAAGCTGATCGCGCAGCCGGGCACGGGGTTCCCGTCCTGATCCTTTACGATGACGGAATACAAGTTGCCCTTGCTTTTGAGGTAGGTATCAAAGACGTCCCTGGCCTCCTGGGCGGAGCTCATGGCTCCGGTGGACATCCAGACGACGGTCTGGCTGCGGTCCACCAGCAGACTGGTGGGAATGCCGGTGACGCTGAAGGTCGTGGCGAGATTGTAGTTCTCGTCCCGGCCCATGGGGAAGCTCAGGCCCTTATCCTTGGCCACGCCCCGGATCACGGCCAGGCTGTCCTCGGCCTCCACGGAGAGGGCCAGAATCTCCACCCGGTCGCCGTACTCGGCGTAGGCCTCCTCCAGGAAGGGGAACTCCATCATGCAGGGGCCGCACCAGCTGGCCCAGAGGTTGATGAGGACCAGCTCGTGATCCTTCAGGAGCTCGGAGAGGGTGAGGGTCCCGTGGTCCGCGGTCTCGGCGGAGAAGTCGGGCAGGGTGAAGCCGACCTTGCCCTGGCCGGTCAGGGAGGACCAGTCGGCGGGGCCGGGGCCGTCGGCGGTGACGGTGGGCACGGGGGCGATCTCCGCCGTGGTGGTCACGACGGGCTCCGTCGTGGGCGCGGAAGGCAGCAGGCCGCAGGCCGTGAACAGCAGCAAAGCGGCCAGCGCGGCGCAGAGAACAGCAGACAGACGTTTCATAGTGGTTCCTCCTATTGCATTCAGGAATTGATCAGTTTACGGATGGATTTCGCTAGCCGCCCGGCCTCCAGGTCATCCAGGTCGATGACCCGGATCTGAAGCTCGGCGGCCCGGTTGCGCAGGGGAATCCCGGCGCGCTCGGCGGTGATGACGGCGGCCTTGGCGATGCCGCCGCCGAAGCGGTCCCGCAGGATGGCAAGCTCGTTGAGGGCTTCGGTTTTCAGCTCGTTGGTCTTGCAGCTCAGGAAGACCGGGGTGACGCCCCGGGTGCACATGACGTCCAGCTCGTTGGAGACCGCGTCTCGGGTCCCGCTCCCCTCCCAGTCTACCACGGCGCTCAGGCGTACGTCGTCGAAGAGGCCGGTATCGCGGCAGGTTTTCCAGGTATAGAGCTCCAGCACGCTGCCCACATCCCGGAGCCATTGGCGGATCTGCC
Source organism: uncultured Clostridia bacterium (assembly GCA_947168005.1). GTDB lineage: Bacteria > Bacillota > Clostridia > Oscillospirales > Oscillospiraceae > JAFRPC01. The sequence goes on along the minus strand of CAMVKI010000008.1, from coordinate 12,739 downwards.
CGTCCCGGAAGACGAAGCGGACGCCTGTCTCCCGGTCCATGGACAGCTCCCGCAGGAAGCCCATCCGCTCCAGGTCCCGCAGGGCCTCCTCCGGGGCGTCGATCATGCTTCCCCGCTCGCCCTTGACGCTGTAGGGGCCCCGGGCGGTCAGGGATTGCTCGCCCTCGGCCTCCGTGGGGGAAAGGCGCTGGATGTAGCCGACGATCTTGACCCAGTTCCGCCGGTGCTTCAGAAAGAGGCGGAAGAAGGGCTCCACGTCGGCCCCGTAGGCGGGCAGGAGTTCGTTGTCCACCCGCCCGAGCCGGACCGCGCCGCCGGCCATGCGGAAGCAGTCCTCCACGGAGTAGACCACCTCGCAGGGCAGGCCGTCGGCGTATTCGGCGTTGCGGATATTGAAAAAGCAGTTCTTCCGGCGGCTGTAGGTGAAAGCCGGGACGCCGGACTCGGCCCCCAGCAGGCCCGCGGCGTAGAGCACCGCGTCGGTGCCGCCGGTGATGTCCACGGCGCAGTCCGGGTTCTCCGCGGCAATCCGGCGGAGGGTCTTCAGAATCGCGTCGGCGTGGTAGACGTCCGCCTTGACGAATTCCAGCTCCACCTTCTGGCCCCGGTGGGCAAAGTAGTCCCGCAGGCGGCGCTGGGGCAATTTGTCCCGGAAAATCCGCTTGGGGCAGACGTAGACCACCCGCTCCGGGCGGAACACCTCCACGCCCAAAACGTTCTCCAGCGGGCGCTCGTCATAGAGCTCGATCAATGTTCGCATCTCGAAACCTCTTTTTCAGGGAAGGGTTTTATCAAGCAGCAGACCGATCAGGCACAGAAGGGCCAGATGGGCCGGATAAAACCACTGATAACAGCGGTGCAGGAAGGGAATCTTCGGCCCCCGCTCCCCCTTGTAGGCGGCGAGGACGGGGATCAGAAGCAGGTGGGGCATCAGATAATACCGCATGGCGACCAGCCGCTCCCAGATCGCGCGGGGACCGCCAAAGCTCACATGGGCCCAGGTATAAAAGGCGTAATAGCCGCAGATCACGCCCAGGACGCCCAGCAGACGGAGGCCGATGCTCCGGTCCTCCACCTTTTCCAGATAGATCGAGCTCAGGAAGACCAGCAGGACGCCGGCGGCGCCGTAATCCGTACTGACAAACCAGCCCAGGGCGATCGCCAGCAGCCAGATTCCGCCCCGCAGCAGGGGGCGCTCCCGGTAGAGCTCGGAGAGCCAGAGCCCGAGGAAGCCGAAGAGCAAGGTGAAAATGACGTTCTGGCTCTCGGCATAGTGGATCACGCCGTGGCTCATCCAGTCGAAGGGAAGCTCGCTCAGGGCCGCCAGCACCAGCAGGAGCAGGGCGTGCTTCCGAAGCCGCTCGGGCTTGTCCCGGAGGTGGCGGAAGCCCTCGGCCAGCAGGAAGGCGTAGATCGGGAAGGCGAAGCGTCCCAGGACCCGCATGATCAGATAGGGGTCCCAGGCGATGACTTTGTGGTCGTAGAGGACAATCCCCGCATGGTCGATGAGCATGGAGATCACCGCGAGGAGCTTGAGGTAAAAGGCGGTCATGGACGCGCCTCCCTTCCGTTCAATTGATTCAGACGCCATAGACGACGATTCCGAGGACGGCGGCAATCGCAATCAGGGCGATGGGAGAGAGTTTCTTTTTGAACAGGGGCTTGAAGCCGAAATACAGGGCTCCGAGCGCCAGGGTCAGACCCAGAGCCAGGAAATCCGGCCTTTGCTCCGCGAAGCAGTTGGCCGCCAGCAGGTCCGCGGCAGTGGCCAGGATCAGTCCGGCTACGCAGGCCTTCAGCCCCGTGAGGGCGGCCCGGACCCAGGGGTTCTCGACGAAGCGGCGGAGGACGGCCATCAGAGCCAGAATAATCAGAAAAGCGGGCAGGACCACGGCGAAGGTGGCGACGAGGGCCCCGGGCACGCCGGCCTGCGTACTGCCGATATAGGTCGCCAGGTTGACCATGATGGGCCCCGGCGTGCTCTCGCTGACGGCGATCACGTAGGATAGTCCCTCCTCCGTCAGCCAGCCGTGGGAGAGGACCACCTCCCGGATCAGGGCCACGGAGGCGTAGCCGCCGCCGAAGGAGAAGCAGCCCACCCGAAGGAAACCGAGAAAGAGCTCGAGCAAGCTCACGGCTTTTCCCCTCCCCTCTTCTTTGCGGCAAAGACCGCCAGACTGAGCGCCGCGGCGGCGAGCAGCAGCACCACGGAGGACAGGCGCAGGGCCGTGAAATTGACCAGCAGCATCAGGGCCAGGGTCACGGCGAGGATGATCACGGGCAGGGGCTTTTTGGGCATACGGCGGAGCATCCGGAGCCCGGCGTCCAGGACCAGGACGCCCACGGCCAGCTTGACGCCCTTGAAGGCGCTGGCGACGGCGCGGATCTCCAAAAAGCGGTCCAGAAAGCGGGAGATGGCGAAGATCACCAGGAAGGAAGGCAGGACTATCCCCAGGGTGGCGACGGCGGCGCCGGGAAAGCCGCCCTGCCGGGCCCCCACGAAGGTGGCGCAGTTGATGGCGATGGGCCCCGGGGTGGACTCGGCCACGACCACGAGCTCGTCCATCTCCTCCTTGGTGATCCAGCCCCGCCGATCCACGCAGGCGTCCTCAATGATGGAGATCATGGCGTAGCCCCCGCCGAAGGTGAAGAGGCCGATTTTGAAGAAGACGGAGAAGAGCTGCCAGAGCAGCTTGCGCTTTTTCATCCGCTTCACCATGCGCCGACGTAGCCGATGGTGATCGCCGCATTCTCGGAGCCCATCCGCATCCGTTTGGGGATCGGCAGGCCCAGGAGGGTGGCGTAGAGGAAGCCGGCAATGTAGCTGTCCCCGGCGCCCAGGGTGTCCACCACCTTGCAGTCCACGGCCCTCTGGAGATAGAAGGTCTGGCCGTCGTAGGCCATGCTGCCCTCGGCGCCCCGCATGGCGACCACCACGGAGGGCCCCTTGGCGGCGAGCTCCCGCATCTTTTGCATCAGGGCGTCCACAGTGGAGCCGTCGTCGGAGAAGAAGGCGATATCCGAATGGGGCAGGGCCTTCTGCGCCGCCGGATCGTCCGGGAGATCGGCGCAGTCGAAGACCACGGTGACGCCCCGGGCCTTGAGGGCCGCCAGGTCGTTTTCACATCTGCCCCAGAGGGCGCTGACGGCAATGGCGTGCTCCCCGATGAAATCCAGGTCCTCAGGCCGGAGGCGGAAGTCCTCCATAATGCCGGTGTCGTAGGAGGTGAAGACCCGGTTGCCGTTTTCCATCACGACGTGGGTGTTGGGGGTGGGGCCGGGCAGGACCTGGACGTGGCTCACGTCCACCTCCTTGCCCTTCAGGGCCTCCAGGACCAGCCGGCCGTCCTCGTCGGAGCCCACGGCCCCCACAAAGGAGGAGTCTCCGCCCAGGCGGCGGACGTAGACGGCAAAGTTGACCGGGTTGCCCCCGGGGAATTTTTGGCCGAGGGACTCGTAGTAGTCCACGCAGCTGTCTCCGATGCAGGCGATTGCGGATTTCATAGGCTTGTACCTTTCTGTCTGATTTGCAGACCGTATGCAGATGATCTCAGGGCCGATGTGGGCATCGGCCCCTACGATTGGGGATACGGGCCGATGGGGACATCGGCCCCTACGGTTGGATATTATGGCCGATGTGGGCATCGGCCCCTACGGCGCTTCCATGAAGTCGTCGATCAGCGGGTAGAGGGCCAGATAGGGGTCCGGAATCGGGCGGATCTCCGCGCCGAGCTCCAGGACCTGATCCGGGGCCTCGGCGGCGGTGGGCCAGGCGGGCAGGCCCTCCCCGTTGGGATCTCCGGTCTTTATGAAGTTTACATAATATTGCATCATTTGCTTCGACAGGGCCGCGTCGGCCGCGTCGTAGTTCTTCGGGTGCTTGTCCAGGTTGCCGTAGAAGTAGGGCAGCTCCCCGGCGTGGTTGGAGCCCAGGCCGTTGTTGTCCTTGGTGAAGTAGTAGGTATAGACGGGGACGCCCTGCTTCGTCAGCAGACGGGCCCAGTTGTAGTGGCTGTAGGCGAACCAGGCGGCAGAAACGCAGGCGTCGAAGGAGCCCTTGGCGGTGCCGCCGGCGTCGATCATATATTTATAGTACGGGACCTGCTCCGCCGGCGGGAAGGCCGCCGCCGCGGCCTCGGCCCCGTCGCCGTAGAGCTTTTTCAGCTTCTCCACGTAGTCCTCCGCGTCCACCCTGGTCGTCATGCAGAAGAAGTCGGCCTCATGGACGTTGAAGCCCTGGAGCAGGGCGGTCTCGTGGTTTTCGCCTTTTTCATAGCTCAGGTACGGCTGCTCGGCAATGGCCCAGCCGTCCACGGTCAGGGAGTCGTTGCTGTGCTTCGTGGTCAGGAGCTTCTCCGCCGGGACCGCCCGGAGGGCGGTCAAATCCGCGGCTCCGAACTCGGCCCGGATGGCGGCGCCGGTCTCCAGGGCCTCGGCCAGAGGCCGGAAGCTGTGATAGGGGGTCTTGGCGGTGATGCCGCTGGACTCGGCGATGGCCCGGGTGAAGAGGCCCCGGCTCAGGGGCGAGACACAGAGGGCGTTGACGCAGGAGGCCCCGGCGGACTCTCCGGCTATGGTGACCCGGGCCGGGTCGCCGCCGAAGGCCGCGATATTGTCCCGGACCCACTCCAGGGCCCGAATCTGGTCCAGCAGGCCGTAGTTGCCCGTGGTCCCGTTGGGGGACTCGGCGGCCAGAGCCTCGTCTGCCAGGAAGCCGAAGACGCCCAGGCGGTAGGCGCAGTTGACCACCACGATCCCCTGCCGGGCCAGGGCCTCGCCGTTGTATTCGCTGTAGGAGGGCTGGCCAAACCCCGCAATCGGCCATTTTGTCAGTCTTCCGGAGGTCATGGAGCCGCCGTGGATATAGAACAGGACCGGCAGGCCGGAGGCATCCCCGGCGGGCTTCCAGATATTGAGATAGAGGGAGTCCTCGCTCATGGCCTCGACCCAGTTGTCCGTCAGACTGAACTGATAGGTATGGTAGCCGAAGATCTGCATCAGGGAGTTCATCACCGGATGGTTCCGGGGCTGCATGGACATGGGGGCAAAGGCGTCGCAGGCCCGGACGCCCTCCCAGGGCTCCGGGGGCTGGGGCTCCTTCCAGCGCAGCTCCCCCACCGGGGGCTTGGCGTAGGGGATGCCCGCGTAGACCTCCACGGCCCCGTCGGCGGTGCGGACGCCGGTGAGCCGGCCCTCCGCCACCGTAATGACGTCGGTCACGGCGGGTTTGTTCCCGGCCACGGCGGGGACCCGGCGCTCCGGGGGTCCGGAGAGCTTAAAGAGCAGGCCGATCAGCACCAAGGCCCCCACAAAGAGACCCAGCCGGGGCAGGAAGCCCGCCCCCGGCAGAAGCTTCACCCGCAGCAGGACCCAGCCGATCAGCAGAACCAGCAGCAGGGCCCAGCCCCAGAGGGTGTTTTTGCCCAGCTCAAAGAGGGCGAGGGCGGCCAGGGCGGTCAGAATAAAAAGAATCCAAAACAGCACGGGCTTTCTCTTCTTTCGTTGTTTCATGATGTACCTCTGTTCGTTTCGTATTGGCCGCCGGGGAAAGGTCCGCGGCATGCCCCGTATCGCTACATAACGCCAAGCAATTCCAGGATAACGCGGACCGTCAGCAGCAGGATCACAACCAGAATCACGGGCCGGATGACCTTCGCCCCGTTCTTGATGGCGAGGCCGGAGCCGAGGTAGTGTCCCGCGATGGAGAAGCAGGCGGCGATCAGCCCCACGCCGATCAGGACCTTCCCGGCGATCAGAGAGGTGGTCACGGCCGCCAGATTGGAGGAGAGGTTCACCAGCTTCATATTGCCCGAGGCCGTCCGCACGTCCAGCTTGCCCAGGGTGCAGAAGGCCAGCAGGAGGAAGGTCCCGGTGCCGGGGCCGTAGAAGCCGTCATACACGCCGATGATCAGGGAGGAGCCCCAGACCGCCAGACGGCGCTTCCAGAGGGGCAGCTCGCCCTTCTCCTCGGGCAGGCTCTTTTTCCGCAGCAGCACCGCCGCCGCCAGGGGCAGGACCAGCAGCAGCACGTATTTCAGAAGCTTCTCGTCCACCCGGAGCTGGAGGCTGGTGCCCAGGAAGGCCCCGCCCATAGCCAGGACGATGGAGGGCAGGGCCAGGCCCCAGTCCACGTAGCCCTTTTTGAGATAGCGGGCGGTGGAGACCGCCGTGCCGATGCAGGAGGACATCTTGTTGGTCCCCAGGGCGAAGTGGGAGGGCAAGCCCGACAGCAGGTAGATCGGCACCGAGATGATGCCGCCGCCTCCGCCGATGCCGTCCACGAAGCCCGCCACAAAGACGCCCAGGCAGATCAGCAGGACGACCAAAATGGGATAGCCGTCGATCATGGGAATCCCTCCTCTTTTTCAGGGCAAGTGTTTACCAGCGGTTTTCCACATATTCACAGAAGGCGTAGAAATCTTTGATCTCCAACACGGTCCCGTCGTCCAGGGTCACGGTCCCGCTCCAGAGCCCGTGGACCTGGTGGGAGTGCATCCGCATAGCGAGGACGTTGAGGTCGCTGTGGTGATCGAAGAAGGGCTTCATCGTCAGTCGGAAGCGCCCGTCCGGAGAGACAAACTCCCAGGGCTCCAGGTACTTGTCCGGCTTGGGGAAGGTCCTTACGTCCACGGGGCCGAGCTTATGGGCCTTGCCGTCATAGAAAACGCAGGTCTCGGTGGCCTTGGATTCGTCGCCGATGCCCCAGGTGATCTCAAAGCCGAAGAGATGCTCCTTCCCGTCGGGGCCTGGAATCCGGCCGGAGCCGTTGCCCCAGTACCAGACCAGGCTGTAGGGCGTGCAGACCCGGCCCCAGTCCAGAACCGTGAAGCAGCGCTCCCTGGTGAAGGTCCAGCTCTGCTTCCCCAGGCGGAAGACGCCTTCCGTGGGCATACAGTTTTGCTTTGTCGTCATGAAGTAGCGGTCCGGCTTCCCGGCGAAAGGCAGGACCGTGGTGATATTTTCGTGGTCCGGGAGGATGTCCATCGTGAAATCTGCGGAGAGCTCTCCCAGCTCAAAGTGCAGGGTCCGGTGTTCCGGCTCCGTGACGGTCTCAAAGACAGATTTCCCGACCTCCATGCGGACCCTCCCGGGCACGTCGCCCTTGGGCGGCAGGACGTACTTATCCTTCCCGCCCAGGAAGGGGGCCATTTTGGAGCAGAGGGTCTTCCCTGCCCGCAGGTCCACCAGCATCGCCGAGGCGTAGCCGCCCAGGGAGATGTTGGCGAAGCTGATCTGGACCATGTACTTCCCGTCGGAAATCTGGTAGAAGTCCCACTCCTTCCGGCGCAGGGAATGGCGGACCCGGGTCCGGTCATAGTCGAAGACATTGTGCCTGGCCCAGCCCGCGGCCAAAAGCCGCCCGTCGGGGCCCAGCAGCTCCGTGGGCGCGGTATATTCCCGCTGTTCGGAGCGGAACTCCGTCTCCAGCCAGCTCTTGTAGGTACGCTTCATCCTGATCACTTCCAATTCTTCATGTAGGGACGAGCGGGGCTTGTCCCTGCGGGGGAAGCTGCCGCGGCTCCTCAGCTTTCGAAGGTGCGGGCAACCACGTCGAGCATGTCGGCCATAAGCTGGCGGTGGTCGTCCAGGACGTTGTAGATGCCGTCCTCGGCGAGAACGCCGCGCTTCAGGAAGGGCGGAAGGCGGCCCGCCTCGTCGTCCTCAAAGTCCTTCTTCCACTCCTTGCTGTTGAGATATTCGCTCAGCTCTTCGCAGAGGGACTCGACCTTTTCAAAGGCCTCCAGGGCCCGCTCCATAATGCCGTTGGCCTGTTCCACCCGTTCCAGCAGGGATTCGTAATGGTGAATGCGTTCAATCTGTTTCACGTTCGCTGCCTCCTGTCATTCGGATTTCGTTTCGCAGTATTGCTGCAGGTATTCTTCCTCGGTCAGGACCGGGATACCCTCGGCCCGGACCAGGGCGGCGAAAACGCCGTCGCCGGGCACGCGGGTATGGGTAAAGCTGCCGTCATAGATCAGGCCCTTCCCGCAGGAGGGGCTGCGGGCCTTCAGCACGGCGCAGCCGCAGCCCCGGGCTCTGCAGATTGCCAGGGCCTTCTCGGCCCCCCGGCGAAAGGCCTCGGTGACGTCCTCCCCTTCCGCGTTGACGACCCGCCCGTCGGGCAGGCGTTCGCTGGGAATCCGGGGCGTGGGCAGGCCGCCCAGGAGCTCGGGACAGACCAAAACAGCCTCGCCCCGGGCCGCCAGCTCCGCCAGCGCGGACACGGTGTTGGCTCTCCCGTCGTACCGGCAGGGCACCCCCGCCAGACAGGCGCTGAGCAGAATCACGGAAGCGGCACCTCCCCTTTTACGATGATTGTTTTTATTATACAGTTTCCCACGGAAAAATACAAGAACTGTATTGCATTTTTTCCGATGCCGCGATAAAATCAGAATAGAATAAGGAGGGATCGCCCATGTTTTTTGACGTTGACGGAATCAGATTGAACGCGAAGCTGGAGTTTCCGGACAGCGAGGCGGAGAAGAGCCCCCTGCTGATTCTCTGCCACGGCTTCACGGGCCATATGGAGGAGCCCCACATCCTCGGCGCCGCGAAGGCCGCCCGGGCGGCGGGCTGTGCCGTGCTCCGGGTGGAGCTCTACGGCCACGGCCGCAGCGGCGGAAGCTTCCGCGACCACAACCTCCGGATCTGGGTGGACGAGCTGGTGCAGATCATCGACCGGGTGCAAAGACTGGACTTCGTTTCGAAGATCTTCCTCTCGGGTCACTCCCAGGGCGGCCTGGCCGTCATGCTGGCGGCGGCGGAGCGGAAGGACGCCGTGGCGGGGCTGATCCCCCTCTCCCCTGCCTGGACGATCCCGGCGGCGGCCCGGAGCGGCATTCTGCTGGGCATTCCCTTCGATCCAGACAAAATTCCCGACGAGATTCCCCTGGGCGAGGGGCTGACCCTGGGCGGGAACTACGTCCGCGTGGCCCAGGGCATCGAGGTGGAGCCCGCCATCCGGGCCTACGAGGGCCCGGTTCTGATCCTCCACGGCACTGCCGACGAGACCATCCCCTACGCCTGCGCCGAGCAGGCCACAGCCCTGTACAAGGACTGCAAACTGGTCCCCATCGAGGGCGACGACCACTGCTTCGACTTCCATTTGGACGAAATGACCACGGCGCTGCGGGAGTGGCTGTGCGCGCAGCTGTAGGGCATCAAAAGAGCGGGGACGGCTTCCTGTCCGCATATCGCGGAGAGGAAACCGTCCCCGGTCTTTTTTGTTTCACTCCATCATAAGCTGGATGATCTCCTTGTCGGTCTGCTCCATGCCGCAGCGGGCCAGGCGGCCGACGGTGGCGATGGTGTTCTCCACGCCCTTCTTGACGATGCCGTCGCCGCCGAAGAACTGGTTGCCGTCCTCGTACATGGCCAGGCCCAGGAGGCCCGCGTCCACGGCGGCGGCGATCTTGGCGGCACAGCTGGCCTTGGCCCCGTCGCAGATAATGCCGGAGGTGACGGCCACGGCGTTGACCACCGTGTGGGCGATCATCTCAAAGCGCCCTCCCTTCAGCCAGGCCAGGCCCGCACCCGCGCCGACGCCGGCGCTGACGGCCCCGCAGTAGGCCGAGAGTCTGCCGATGCCGGTCTTCAGATGGGTGGTGATCAGGTTGGACACGCAGAGGGCCCGCAGGAGCTCCTCCTGGCAGAAGCCCAGCTCCCGGGCGTAGACGATGACCGGCACCGAGGCCGTGATGCCCTGGTTGCCGCTGCCGGAGTTGATAACCACAGGCAGCTCACAGCCGTTCATCCGGGCGTCGCTGGCCGCCGCGGCCCAGGCCCGCATTTTGTAGTTGATGTCGTATTCCCGGCCCCGCAGGACGGTCTTGCCGATGCAGGCCCCGTAGCTGCCCCGCAGGCCTTCGGCGGCGATGGCCATGTTGTAGGCGATCTGCCGCTCCAGGATTTCCCGCACGTCCTCCGGGTCCACGCATTCGGCGAATTCCACGATCCCCTCCACGCTCAGGCAGGAGCGGTCCGTCAGGCCCTCGTCCAGCTGGGCGGTGATTTCCTTTTCCAGCAGGGTCTCGCCGTTGCGCTTCACGGTGACGAGGTTCGTGTGGTAGTCTACGATCCGGGCAAAGGCCTCGTCCTCGCCGTGATAAGCGGTAATCATAATGTCGAAGATGTGGTCGGTGTCGGCGTGGCGGACCTCAATGGGGGTTTGCTCCAGAAAGGCGGACATTTCCCTGATCTCCATCTCGCTGACCCTGGACAGGACCTCCAGCTCCGCGTCGGCGTTGCCCGCCACGGCGCCCGCCGCTGCCGCCGCGGGGATGCCCCGGAGCCCGCCGGTGTGGGGGACCACCACGCTCTTGACGTTCTTGATGATGTTGCCGCTGACCTCCACCAGCAGACGCTCGGGCAGGGCCCCCAAAACGGCCCGGGCCTTGGCCGCGGCGTAGGCGATGGCGATGGGCTCCGTGCAGCCCATGGCAGGCCGGAGCTCCTCCTTGAGGATTTGGATGTAATTCGTGTAGCAGGGATCGCTTCTTTTCATATTCGTTTCTCCTGTCCGCTTATGGGGCGCATACGGTGCGCCGCTGCATGTCCGTCCTGTTCGCTGTCTATGGCGCACGCTGTGCGCCGCTACAGATCGTATTCGCCGTATTCGCAGCCGACGTGCCCGGCTTCCAACTCGTCCACCAGGGTCAGGCCGTCCTTTTCCTTATCGTAGAGCCGGACCGTGCCCCAGCCGCTGCCGCCGTTCCAGAGGCGCTTGTGCTTCTTGCTGCCGTCGGGGGCCTCATAGTTGACCAGGAGCATCTCCCGCTTGCGGCAGAAGATTTCCGTCTCCATAACCGCGTGGAGGTTCTCCTGCCGGACCCGCCAATGGACCAGATCCTCCTCTTCCTCAAAGGAGAACGCGGTCTTCACGTCCAGCCAGAGGTGGGAGAAGTTGAAATCGTATTCCCTTCCCTCGTAGTAACAGACGCCCAGCAGGCGGCGGTCCAGGGGGACGAAATAGATCTTCGGGCGGCCGCCGCCGATGTCGAAGGCGGAGTTTTCCAGCCGTCTGCCGGTCTTTTTGCTGACCAGATCACAGGAGGCCAGCCAGACCCAGGGACTGGTGAAGTCCCGGCCCCAGTTCTTGTCGGCATAGCCGAAGCTCTTCTCCGGGCTGACGGTATAGCGCCGCCCGTTGAAGCGGAGCTCCCCGGCGTAAGCGGTCTTCATGCCCTCGGCGTGCCAGTACATGGCGAAGGCCTCGGCGTCCCGCAGGGGCTTGCTGGCCCCGTAGCCTACGTTGAAGGCGATCTGCTTATTCAGCGTCAGGTCCCAGGAGAGCTCCCCGGCATCGCACATCCACTCGGGATGGGCCGCGGCTTCCTCGGGAGAGATGGAGATTGAGCCCCGCAGGGCCGTCTCGCAGGCCAGACAGTCGGCGGCCTCGATGCGATAGGGGGCTTCCCCGCGGAGCGTCACGTCCTTCCAGGCAAAGAAGCGGTGGAGCTGGGCATGTTCCTCCCCCCAGGTCCCGGCCTTGACCATCAGATAGGAGGGCCGCTTGCCCGCCGCCTGATTGGCCGGGAGCTGGCCCAGGACGGGCTCGTCCTCGGCCAGGGCCGGGTTGCAGAGGAAGAATTCGATGAAAAAGGGCTTATCCGCTCCGGTCTCGGCGTCCTGGGCGGTGAAGGAGTGCCACCACCAGTCGTAGCCGTGCTGCCGCAGAGGCCCGTGGAGCATACAGGCGTCGCGGGAAATATCATGGTGATTAAACATGGGAAAACCTCATCAGCATCGTGCAAGCGCAGAGCGCAGCAGGACTTGATCGGAAAGGTGGTCAGTAAAGCGGATCTTCACGGAGTCTGTTGGATCCCTTCAAAGTATTTCAGGGCGAAGTCCGCCACGGCGGGGGCCAGGCGCTTCAGATCCCAGTCGGTGGTGTTGACCGTCAGATGGCAGGTCTCGCGGCCGCCCCAGCGGTCCCCGGCCACCATCTCCCGGATCACAGCCCGGTTCTTGTCAATCCGCTTGATCTGGCGCTCGATTTCCTTGTCCGAGAGCTTTTCGCCCTCCGGGGCCCGCTCGCGGCAGCGGCGCAGCTTGGCTTCCTGCGCGGCGCAGACAAAGATCCGGAAGGGGCGGTGTGCCCGGAGGAAGTAGTCCGCGTTCCGGCCCACGATGACGCAGTCCCGGCCCGCTTCGGCAATCCGCTCGATGACCTCCTTCTGCCTGACAAGGAGCTCGGTGCTGGGGGCGGACACGGCGGTAAAGCTGCGGTGGAAGGTGATGGGGACTGTCCACCACTCGTGGCGCTCCAGAACAGCGTTGACGTAGTTGGCGTCAAGCCCCTCCTCCTTCGCCACGGCCTCGATGATCTCCCGGTCGTAGTAGTCCCAGCCCAGAATATCCGCCATACGCTTGCCGAGCTCCCGCCCGCCGCTGCCGAACTCCCGGCTGACGGTGATAATTTTCATAAGGATCACCTGCTTCTGTTTTTTTCTTATTATACCATACCTGATTGAAATTGCAACAAAAACAATCTGCGGAGCCGAGGCTCCGCAGATTGTTTTTTGCATGGGAGCGGGCAGAAGGCCCGCGCGATTGTTTATTGGGCTGCGAAGTAGGCCGCGGCGCTGTCGCCGTAGGTCAGCAGGGCGTTGGCGACGGCGATCTGGAGCTGGTTATTGCCGTTCCGGAGCTCGCCCACGTAGCCCTCTACGGACCAGGTGCGGGTGTTGCCGGTCTCAGCGCCGTTGATCTGAGCGGTGAAGTCGTAGGCCACGCGCAT